>JAKAVI010000340.1 GCA_021817355.1 Pseudomonadota bacterium
CGCGGCGTGGGCGTAGGACAGCGGGGTAATTGAAATCCCCTGGCCAAAGCCGATGGTAGCGGTCTCGATCTGGCCCCAGTCGACGGGATAGAGCGGCGCGGCGGTCTCGGGCAGCTGAGATTTGAGCGGGCTCAAGAGCCCGAGCTTGGCCAGAAATGCTTTTTGTTTTACTCCGCCCGAGCGCAGCACGATCTGCGAGGTGCCGACATTGGAGGATTGGGCGAGGATATCGCGCGCGGTCATCACCGCAGGCATGGGATCGGCGTCGTGAATGAAATAGCGTCCGACCTTGAGGGCTTTGGGTATTGGAAATGTGGTGTCGGGCGTGATCGTGTGTTCTGAGAGTGCCATCGCGAAGGAAAAGATCTTGAACACCGACCCCAGCTCGTAATCGCTGTCGGCCATGCGGTCGCGGTTGGGATTGGCACCGTAATTGGGCACGCCCGGCGCCCCATCGGGGAGATTGACGAGGGCAAGCACTTCCCCGGTGTCGACATTGAGGACAACGCCTCCGGCAGCGCGGGCCGTGAATTCCTTGCGCGCCGCCTCGATCTCCTGGGCGAGGGCATATTGCACCCGCATGTCGAGTGACAGGCGGACCCCGTCCTTGCCGGGAAGGCCCCCTTCCAGCATCTTGTTCAGCCCCAGTTCCAGTCCGGAAATACCGTGGCCATTGCCGTCGGTGTAGCCGAGGACGATCTGGGCGGAGCCTCCCTTGGGATAATAGCGCTTGTAGGAGGGCTGGAATTCGAGCCCCGGCAGCCCCAGCGACATGACGCGCGCCTGCGCATCCGGCGAGATCTGGCGCTCGACGAGAACATAGCGATGATGGCTGGCAAAGATGCGGTCAAGTCGTTTGACACCGGCTCCGGTGGCCTTGGACAGTTCGCGTGCGGCGCGCCGCTTGTGGGCGAGAAAGCGCGGCTGGGCATAAACGTCATGAACGGGAAGATCGCGGGCCAGCAACTCGCCATTGCGGTCGAGCAGATCGGCGCGGGTGGTGATCGGCGGGGCAACACCGCGCCGGCGGACATAGCCGCCCGAAAGAACCATAATGTCAAAGAGGCGAAAGCCGATCACGGCAAACGCCATCACACAGATCAGCGCGGCAATGGCGATACGTCGTTGAATGATTGTGGGCGGCGCTGACACATCCATAGCCACATCAGTTCCGCATGCGCACCGAGGCGAGGCGGAAGTTCGAATTTGCAGTTGCGCTGTTCTCGCGGGCACTGGCCGTACGCAGTTTGGCGCCGCCCGGTCCCTCGCCGCTATCGCGCTTCGGCAACAAGGTCAAGGACGACAGTTCAACTGTCGGCTTGTCGGTCAGGCCGAGATAGGCCTGCGCCAGCCTTTGGATCCGCGCCGGATCAGCGACCCGCGCCCATTCGGCCTGCAGCACCGTCATCTCGTTCTGCTCCCGGGCAATCTGGTGATTGACGTGGTGCAGCTCGGCTTTGGCGACGCGCGTCTGTTCGGCGACATGATAAAGGCCGAGGCAGACAACGCCGCTGAGCGCAACGAAGGCAAAGTTGACAACCGTCAGCACGGTTCCACGACTAAAGGACCTAGCCAAGGCGTTCTCCTGCGCGAAGGCGTGCGGACCGGGCACGCGGATTGAGGGAGATTTCAGGGGCGCCGGGCACCACCGGACGGCGGGTCAGGGTACGGAATGAGGCAGCAGAACGGGTCCGCTGCGGCAGGTGGCGCGAGGTTTGCGGCTCGGCGCCGCTGGCGACGCTGAAGAAGCGTTTGACGATGCGGTCTTCCAGCGAATGAAAGGCGACGACGGCAAGCCGTCCACCGGCGCGCAACACTGTCTCGGCCGCGGCCAGACCGCGTTCCAGTTCGCCCAGCTCGTCATTGACGTAGATGCGCAACGCCTGAAAGGTTCTGGTGGCCGGATGAATGGGCTGACTGGCCGCCTTGGGCCCATAGGCACGAAACACGATCTGGGCAAGCTCGGAGGTACGCGCGATCGGACGGGCCGCGACAATGGCATGGGCGATGCGCCGGGAATGGCGCTCCTCGCCGTACTGGAAAATGATGTCGGCAAGTTCCTTTTCGTCGAGATCGTTGACGACATCGCCAGCACTGAGCCCTGCACGGCTCATGCGCATGTCGAGCGGACCATCATCGCGGAAGGAGAAGCCACGCTGGGGTTCATCAAGCTGAAAGGAGGACACCCCGACATCGAGGACCACGCCATCGACCGGTCCTGCCGCAACCCTTTCAAGCAGGGCCTGCATCTGCGAAAAGCGGCCTTCGATCAGCGTCAGCCGCCCGCCATAGCGGGCCACCAGCCTCTGGCCCCGGGCGATGGCATCAGGATCACGATCGATGCCGACCACCTTGCAGTCCGCGGCCTCGAGAATGGCGCGGGCATAGCCGCCGCCGCCGAAGGTGCCATCCACATAGTGGCCACCCGTACGGGGCCGGATCAGCTCCAGCACCTCGCCCAGAAGAACCGGGACATGGCCCTCGCTCATGGCGCGCTCCGCGCCGCTTTGGCTGCTGCCCTCTTGGCTTCGTAACGGCCCTTGCGCTCGGCCAGCATGGCGGTGTGCGCGTAGGGTTCCCAGATCTGGAAACGCGCGCCCTGGCCCACGAACACCACCCGATCGTTCAGCCCGGCATGGGCTATGAACTCGTCAGGGAGCCGGACGCGACCGTTTTCATCGCGCGGCAGAAGCTGCGTCAGCGACAGGGCAAAATGCTCATTGTCATCAAGATCGGCAGCATCGAAGGGATCGAGGGTCAGGAGTTTGGCGTGATACTCGGCCATCAGCTGTTCGCCAAAGCCCTCGAGCATGGCCTCGCCGATGACCGGGCGCAGATAGACACCTTGGGTTTCCTGTGCGCTCAGGATTTCTCGAAAGCTCGCGGGGATGCAGACCCGACCCTTGCCATCGAGCGTCCCGGAAAATGTCGAGATGAAGAGTTGCCCCTTCATGCGCGCTGTTTACCCCCGTGGTCCCGATCCTGGCCCGCTCACCCGTTCCGACGCACCGGCGCCGGACCCGCCTGGGTAACCGTGGGACAATATGGGATAGCATGGGATTTACTGGGCGGTCAATAATAACCAAGCAAAATTGGGGGGTTGGACCATGTTTTCGGTGCCAGTCTTTACTCCGGCCAGGGCCTGTTCAGGAACAAAACAAAAACTTCTGCTCGCAACAGTCCCAATGATTGGTGTCACCCCGCCGCAAATGTTTCTGGTTTGTTCCTTGGTATGGGAGGCGCAAGTCCCTTGTCACTGTTGACAAACTGTCAGACATTTTAATGTGACACGTAACTGCGGGAGACTGTTATGGCCGACCAGCCCCTGCCCAACATGATCGATCTGACCCCCCTTAATCCGGATTTCAATGAGGATCCGCACCGCTTCCTCGACAGGTTGCGGAGCACCTGCCCCGTCCATCGCGATGCGATGGCCGGCACCTTCATCCTCACCCGCTATGGGGATGTGCGCTCCGTGCTCTCGGACACCAGCATGTGGCGCCATCCCTCCAATGCCGAGCCCGATGCCACCATGTCGCGACGCGAAATGGTCGATGGCATAAGGGCCGAGGACGAAGCCGACAAATCCATTCTCTTTCTCGATGATCCGGATCATGCGCGCATTAGAACGCCGCTCGCCAAGGCGCTCTATCGCCGCGTCTCGCGCAGCCGCGAGCAGATCCAACAGCTGATTGACGAAAAGCTCGATGCCCTGAAGGACCGCACGGCGTTTGATGCGATGGATGATTTTGCACTGCTGGTTCCGATCGATGTCATCGCCCGCATTCTCGGTGTCGATAATAGCCGGCTCGGCGAATTTCGCGCCTGGTCGGAAGGGGCAATCCTCAGCCTCAATCCGTTTCGTACCCCCGAGCAGACCGAGCGCATGGTGGAGTCGGTCAACGCCATTTCGGCCTATTTTCGTCAGCTCATGACAGAACGGCGCGCTGCAGCGCAGGATGATCTGATCAGCGACATGGTGCAGCTGCAGGCCCAAGGCGCTCCGCTAAGCGACGGCGAACTGTCCAACAATCTGCAGGGTCTTCTCATCGGCGGCAACCTCACGACCACCGATCTCATCGGCAATGCCGTATGGCTGCTTCTCACCCATCCCGATCAGCTCGCCCGGCTGAAGGCTGATCCTGGCCTCATCAACAGCGCGGTTGAAGAAGTCCTGCGTTTTGAATCGCCGGTCGATGTCACCGCGCGCATCGCGTCACGCGAGCTTGAGGTTGACGGCTGCCCCATCCACACCTCCCAGGCTATGACCCTGTCCTTGCGTGGCGCCAATCGCGATCCGGGGACTTTTGCCGAACCTCACCGCTTCGACATTGCCCGCAAGGATGCCCCTCACGTGGCCTTTGGCGGCGGCGCCCATCTTTGCATTGGCTCGCCCCTGGCACGGCTCGAAGCCCAGCTGGCAATCTCGAGCCTGTTCGCGCGCTTTCCCAATCTGCGCCTGGCGGACCCCGCGGCCAAGCCGCAGTGGCGCAGCCTGCCCTTCTTCCGCGGCCTTAGGACATTGCCAGTGGTGACAGGATAGGCGTCAGACGGCCTGTAAGCCGGGTTCTGTCATTCGCCTTGAGGCGAACGGATGGCTATTCCTCTGGGACGCCCGTTACCGGGCGCCTCACGCGACCGACCCGGACGGCGATCCGGAAAACCGATCCTGTGCCGTCCCTATTTGGTCTTGCTCCCGGTGGGGCTTGCCATGCCGCTTGCGTTGCCGCTCGCGCGGTGCGCTCTTACCGCACCATTTCACCCTTGCCTCGCCCGAAGGACGAAGGCGGTTTGTTTTCTGTGGCGCTATCCCTGGGGTCACCCCCGGCGGATGTTATCCGTCACCGTGTTTCCGTGGAGCCCGGACTTTCCTCCCGCATCTGCCGTGAGGCAGCGCGAGCAGCCATCCGGCCATCTGACGCGTTTCAGAATTACGCCATTGACGAGCTATGGGCAATAAAGCATTTCTGCCAACCCTTGAATGACAGCGATCGCGAATGACCCTCACCATCAGACCCGCACGCCTCGATGAGGCCCATACACTGAGCGAGCTGTGCAAACGCTCCAAGGCGCATTGGGGTTATGATGCCGGATTTATGGCTTTATCCGAGGCGTCCTTGACCATTGCGCCGGCGCAGATCGCCGCCGGCCATGTGCTCGTGGCCGAGGCCCAAGGGCGCACCGTTGCCGTAGCCAACCTCAAGCCTTTGGGTGGCGGGACAGTTGACCTGCAACACCTGTTCGTCGAGCCCGATGAAATCGACCATGGTGTTGGTCGGCGCCTTTTCGGCGCTGCCTGCGAACTGGCGCGCGCCCTCGGCGGCACCATGCTGTCGATCCTGTCTGATCCATACGCCGAGGCCTTTTACAAACAGATGGGAGCAACGCGCATCGGCGATGCGCCGTCCGATGCGGTGCCAGATCGCATGCTGCCGCTGCTCGAATATCCGCTCTGACATTGCAGCGCCGCGCGCTTGCAGGGCACGGCGGCGCCTCCCTTGGGGTTGAGGGTGAGACCTGCCGTTAGAGGAGGCGGACGCTGTTTCTTACGTGCGCGTCATTTTGCCTTCATCCAAGCCTGCAAGTGCGAGCAGACTTTCCAGCAGCCGGCCGCATTCATGATCCCACAGTCCCGTCACCCGCGCCGGGCGAAAGCGGCGCTGGAACGCTGCGATGGTCTTTTCGAGAGGCCAGTCGACGAGGGGAGGCGTGCCATAGCCAAACAGCGCCAGCGCGTCCTCGACTTCTCCCCGCAGATGACGGGCCGAGGTCTCTGGCCACAGGCCGATGCCGTAATCTGCAACCTGCTTCCAGGGAAAAAGCTCACCGGGATCCTGTTTGCGCGCCGGGGCGACATCGCTGTGCCCAACAATGCGATGCGGGGCAATCAGATAGCGGGCGCGGATGTCCGCAACCAGATCGATCAGGGCCTCGATCTGGGCATCGGCAAAAGGGCGATAGCCAAATTCGTGTCCGGGATTGACGAGTTCAATGCCGAGTGAGCAGCCATTGACGTCGCTGACACCGGCCCAGAAGGAAACCCCAGCATGCCAGGCCCTGCGCTCCTCCGGCACATGCGCGTAAATGGTGCCGTCCTCATCGATTGTGTAATGGGCGCTGACTTTCGCGGCAGGATCGCACAACCGCGCCAGGGCCTCTGCTGCAGTCCGCATCCCGGTATAATGTAGCACCAGAAGATCGGGGTTGATGCCATGCGCCCGCGCGTCCTGATTGGGTGAGGGCCGATCAACGACGCGCATGGTCCTCAATCCTCAGACGAAGATCTTGTAGGCGACGGTCTCGCCATTGATACGCTTGAGCGAGAACTCAGCCCCCTTTTCGTGCTCGTCGATCAGGGCCTCGAAAAGGCGCAGGGCATTGCGGATAACTTCAGCATAGGACGCCGCTTCAGTGCGTTCCTTCAGATGCTGCAACCGCTCCATTGCTTGTGGAGGCATTTCAAGTTGGACGCGGGTGGTGGTGCGCTCGCTCTGGTTGCCGTCAATCGCATCCGCCGCCGCACGCATGGCGTCGGCTGCAGTTTGATAGCGTCGGCGACGGGACTGCATTAGACCTCGACTTAAAACCGGCTGGGCGGTGAGGGTGGCGGATAGAAACGGACCCGGCCACGACGATGGTGCGCAAACCACAAGACCGCGGCGATGATCAGACCCAGGAACAGCACCGGCAGCGCCATGAGAAGACGGAAGAGCCCGCTGAGCAACAGCGCCATCACGATGCCAAAGATGAGATAAGGCCGCAGGATACCAAAGCCGCCATAGGCCAACCGTCCCCCGCCATAGCCCTGCGGACCGGAGGGCGGCAGATCATAGGGCGGCGCCGCACCCGGTCCTGGTCCATAGCCAAACCCTCTCGCCTGTTCAGACCAGTATTGTGCCTGCCGGGCCCTGCGCTCAGCCCGAAACTGAGCCTGCGCGGCACGCCAGCGCGCCTTCGCTGCGCGATGTGCCGCCTTGAAGGCGTACCATTCCCGGGCATACCAGCCCCAATCTGCATAAGAACGGCCGGGGCCCGCCTCCTCCTGCCCCGCACCCGGGGGTGGACGGTCCTCCATGGGAAAATCCTCGCCAACCCCGACCCCGATCCTGGTCATTGCCCGGCTCCCTGCGTGAAGGGAACGGCCCTCACGGCCGCAAACCCCGCGTTCTTGCATCTGATCATATAGGGATCCTGAGGTCCCGGATCAAACTGCGATCATCAAAATATCGGGGTATATATACTTTACAAACAACCCCCAAAGTCTAGATTGATGCCCACACTGACTCAATCCAGAGTTGGGCATGGGCTAGATACATCTCTCAGGCTGGTTTTTCCTGGCTGTAGGGTCTTTGGCGTTGGCGGGGGCAATAGCCTTCCTGTTCGCTGGGGGACCCAGTGACATGGAGTTTCTGCTCAGCCGCATTCTGTGGGGCATCGCCGTAGCCGTTGGCACTGCTTATCTACTCTACCAGATTAGCGGGGTTGATGCGTCGTGGACATCTAGAGGTACCGTGGCGGCGGCTGCCGCTGCATTCATGGCCGCAATTTTGTTTGCGGGATATTGGTACATTGAGAAGCGTGAAATCGAAGTCACTATCGTCCTGTACCCCGGCAACTGGCCAATGCCAGCGATGGCGGCAGCCTGTAAACCGCCCAAAAGGGCGATTGTAGTATCAGCCGGAACCAATATCGCGTGGTCCACAAAGAATAGCTTTGCCCTGCTCAAGATGGACGGAGAAACGTCTATAGGCGTTACACGGTCCGGTTCAGGGCCGTTGGAGATCACCTCTTTAATGCTTCGCGATTTTGACCGCACCGTTATCGCGACGAGAGATAGTAAAGCCCCTATTTGGCTTTCTCCATCGGTTCGCCGCGAACGCCCCGATAAGAGCACACTGATTGTATTCAACAGATACGGCGATAGGGTTCTTTTTCTCCGATATCTGAATCCAAGCGCTATCGAAATATCGGGAAATTTTTATGGCCGTACTGGCGGTTGGGTAAGAATCAGTGACGCCGATATGGACGTCATGACCAATCAATTCAGTGGTGGATGCTTGGGGATGCAGGGCGGCGGCACAGCCTTTATAATAAAGGTT
>JAKAVI010000387.1 GCA_021817355.1 Pseudomonadota bacterium
CGCCAATATCCGCTCCAATCACTGGCTCTGTCAGATGGTCATACCGGAGATGATGGAGCGCAAGGATGGCTCGATCATCATCGTATCATCGATTGGAGGACTGCGGGGCTCGCCGGTGATCGGCGCCTACTGTATATCCAAGGCAGCGGACATGCAGCTGGCCCGCAACATCGCCGTCGAGTACGGCGCGCACAATATCCGGGCCAATTGCATTGCCCCCGGCTTGATCAAGACTGATTTTGCCCGAGCCCTGTGGGAAAATCCCGAAACCCTCAAGCGGTCCACCTCTGGAGCTCCGCTGCGTCGGATCGGCGAGCCTGACGAGATCGCCGGCGCGGCGGTGTTTCTCGCCTCGCGGGCCGGGTCCTTTACGACCGGCCAGGTGATCGTTTGCGATGGCGGTGCAACGATCTGACGGCGGCATGACAATCGCTTCACTGCGCGGCCTTGCCAAGATCGGCTAGGCTTGCGCGGTTGACCGGGGAGTTGGGGCGTGCGTTCTGGAATTAAGTGGGCCACAGGGCTGGCCGTAGTGGGGATAGTTGCACTGGGGGGGTGGCGAATCGACGCGACCTCACAGGCCGTGCTGACACATGTGTATGCACGGCCAGGACACGCTTTGGCGATCCTTCCCAGTGCGCAGATGGTCAGCGCAGGCAGGCGCCTGGTTCGGATCAATGGCTGCTCGGACTGTCACGGGTCTGGCGACACCGGCCATGTGGTGCTTACCGGCTGGCTTGGCACCCGTCTGGTCGCGCCCAATCTGACCGTACTTGCCCACCGGCTATCGACGCAGCAATTGGCGGCCGCCATCCGTTATGGTGTCAAACCCGATGGTAGGGCCGTGATTTCCATGCCGGCCCAGCGTTTTCTGCGTGAATCGGATGCGGATGTCGCCGCCATGATTGCCTACCTTCAATCACGGCCGGCAAAGCCTAATACCGCCGGGACAACACACTGGGGACTGGTTGGGAGGGCCATGTTGGCCACCGGCCTCATACCGATCGCGGCCCAACACCTGCACCCCAGCGAACGCGGACCCTTAAGCACCCCCGTTGCGCCGCTTGCGCTAGGCCGCTACCTCACCCACACGCAATGCTCCGCCTGCCATGGACGACACCTTTCGGGCGAAGCAGACGTGGATTCTCCGGATCTGCGCTTTGCCATCAAACACTACTCGCTGGCAGCCTTTGAATCTTTCTTCCGCACTGGCATCGGCCAATTGGGGCACGGCACCTCCACCATGACCCCGTTGATCCGCAGGCGCTTTCATCTGCTCACTAAAGCCGAGGTACGCGCCATCTACCTTTATCTCAATCACTCGACGGCTGAGAGCTGAGCAAAGTACCAAACTGGCAAAGGAGGCCGCCGCGCCGTTCGAAAACGACGCGGCGTGAAGTACCTAAAGTCCCAGGAATTTTTCGGCCGCTTCGAAGGGTAGATTCTGGGCTTCCGCTACAGCGCCATAGGTCAGCGTGCCGTGATAGACATTGAGCCCGGCCCGCAAATGCGGGTTCTTCTTCATCGCCGCCTCAGGCCCCAATTGCGCCAGCGCCAGAATGAACGGCAGGGTTGCATTGTTGAGTGCGAAGGTTGAGGTGCGGGCGACGCCGCCCGGCATGTTCGCCACACAATAATGCACGACATCATGCAGGATATAGGTTGGATCGGCATGGGTGGTGGCATGACTTGTTTCTGCACAGCCACCCTGATCGATCGCCACGTCGACGATCACCGACCCTTTCTTCATTTGCCTGACCATGGATTCCTTGATCAGTTTGGGTGCTGCGGCCCCGGGCAGCAAGACTCCACCGATCACAAGATCTGCGCTGATCACCTGCTCCTCGATGGCATCAATCGTGGAAAACAGGGTCTGCATACGCGAGCCGAACTGTTCATCGAGCTCCTTCAGCCTGCCAAGGGACACGTCGAGCACGACGACATGAGCCTCAAGACCCATGGCCATGCGGGCAGCATTGCTGCCAACCACGCCACCACCTAGCACGACAACCCTGGCCGCGGGCACGCCTGGTACTCCGCCCAGTAGCTGGCCGCGCCCGCCTTGGGCGATTTCCAGGCAATGTGCCCCAGCTTGAATCGACATACGTCCCGCCACTTCGCTCATTGGCGCAAGTAGGGGAAGCCCACCACGTGCATCCGTCACTGTTTCGTAGGCGATGCAGGTGGCACCGGATTTTAGCAGGCCCTGCGTTTGCTCAGGATCGGGAGCAAGATGCAGATACGTGAACAGCGTTTGCCCCTTGCGCAGCCGCTTGATTTCAGCGGCCTGCGGCTCCTTGACCTTCACGATCATATCGGCCTGCGCAAATACCTCATCTGCTGAGGGCAATATGTTGGCCCCCGCCTTCACATAGAGCTCATCGTGCAATCCGATGGCCTCACCTGCCATGGTCTGGATCACCACCTCGTGGCCGTGGGCCGTCACTTCACGCACGGCTGCCGGCGTCATGCCGACCCGGTACTCATGATTCTTGATCTCTTTTGGTACTCCGATACGCATGGCAGACCTCTTGTTGAAATATCAGTTTAGATGGCCGGGTATGGCTGTGAACCTGCCGGTGATCTTGGCGACTTCCTGCCTGTCCTCCGCCTGCGTCCATGCCTAGGCGATAGCACCCGCAGAGGCACGCTGAATTCAATCGCAGGGGGGATAAGGGCACAGCATGGCCAGAACACCATCGTGACCGCCCGGCAGGAATGAGGGCCGGTGTCATGCCTAAGACGGGAACTGGGTTTTAGATGGCTCGAAAAACGACGCTGCAGGGCCATGCCCGATGTCTTGAAAAAATCGGGCGGAAGCTAACAAAGAACCCAAGGTGATCAAAGATGCGCGCAGCGCATAGCTCCATTGCGACATCTTCGTTCAGAAATGCCGCCTGTTTCAACAACTAAAGCACAGCAGAAGCGCATCTGGCGTTGTGGTCGTCGCATCGGGCGCCGAAGGTGCTGCATCGCTCATGCTCCAGACCGGACAGCGAGGCTGCGCGCCGAGGTGCCGCGCCCGCCTCGCTGCTGCTCGGTGCCGAGGCCTAGTGATGATGTCCGTGGTCGCCGTGATGACCGTGCCAATCTCCATGGCCGCCATGCCACTCACCGCGGTCACCATGCCATTCTCCGTGGCCGCCATGCCACTCACCGCGGTCACCCTGCCAGCCTCCGCGATCGCCGTGCCAGTCTCCGCCAACGTGGATCCAGTCATGGAAACGTTCACCATCCCAGCCTGACCAGCGCGCACTGTCCCAGTCATGCCATCCGCCATCAAGCCAGAACAGGCGCCGCCCACCATACCAACGATAATAGATTGGTCCTTGGTACCAGTAACCGTTCCAATACACGGGGCCCTTGTAGACATCGTAGCCGCAATAAGGTTCGCCGTAGTAATAGGAGCCGTAATAGTCCCCACAGGCGGGCGGGCCGTATGCGTAATCGGGGCCGTAGGCATTGCCATACCCGTAAATGGGTTGACCCACACCGATCGAGACACCCCAGCCAGCGGTGGCCGGTGCGGCTGCGGCCAATGCAAGCGCTCCGGCCAACGCGGCACCACGGGCAAGCCTGGTCAAAGTCGTCATAGGTTCCTCCTGCCTCAGCCCATCGGGGACAATTTTTGTCCTGTCACCTGAACCCGAAATGAACGAGGCTCGGCGGTCAAGATGGAACCAACCTTTGTCACGGTGCTCGGAATTTAGGCAGAGCGTCCACGTCCCTCGATACGCCAGATAGCTTCGAGCCGATCCCCGCGAACCGCATGAAGGCAGTCGTAAAGATTAACGGTTGGATCACAATGCGGTACAATACATCCCACAGCCTGGCCGGCAACGAGCTTCGTTGCACCTGAATAAAAAATGCCGCCTTGCTCGTCGCCAAAAAAGAAGTAGCTCGCTCCATTTGGCGCACCCGCGATGATCTGTGGCGCATTCGCATCGGTGGCAAAGGACTTGTATCCCGCATCCGTTGTAGCAAGGCCATCGCGATTGGCACTGATCACCGTCGTCTGGACAAACAGCGAGGTTGCAAAGGGGGCCCGGTCTCCGGATTTTTCCCAAACCTCGTTGTATTGGCGATCCATGAAGACATAGGATCCTACCTGTAGTTCGGTGAGAATTCCGGCATCCGGATCGATATCAAACGTACCGGTACCGCCGCCGGAGACAATTTTTGGCGTCAGGCCCAGTTCGTCCAATCCCTCGCAAAACTTCCTGAGTTCGGCCAGTGCCGAAAGCGACGCAGTACGTCGCTCATTGGCCGATTCCAGATGCTGAACTTGACCAGCATAGCATTGCAGGCCCACATATTCGAGGCCAGGAGCGGCAGCTACCCGACGAATCAGGTCGTAGGCTTGCTCGCCCGGCAGCACCCCGGTGCGCCCAAGACCCGGATCAATATCGACCAGCACCTTTAACGGCTTGCCTGTGGCTTGCGCCGCCACCGACAGCCGCGAGCTGATCTCGGAGTTGTCACACACCACAATCAGTTCACCCAGCCGCCCGTTGAGCTCCACCAGGCGTCGGATGCCGGCATTGCTGACCACAGGCGAGGTGATAAGCACCGAATCAATTTCACCATCCGCCTGGGCCTCGGCCTCGCCAAGTTTGGCGACACAGATTCCAAGCGCTCCCGCCGCGATCTGGCGCTTTGATATTTCTACACATTTGTGGGTCTTGGCATGGGGCCGCAGACCGATGCGGCGATGGTTCGCATAGGCGGCCATCGCGGCAATATTGGCCTCCAGGCTATCCAGATCGACAACCAGAGCCGGGGTCTGCAGCCGCGCCGCGCCACCTCGAACACCGATCAGGTTCGTGTTGAGAAATTCCGCCATCGTCTTTGCGCCCGCTTCGTGCTTGGCTTCACCCCGAAGACTTTCCGAGACGGGCGGCAAATTCAAGCATGTCTGCGCTGCTTCTCATCCTGATGTCAGCATTCATTCACGCTGTCCTCAATCTGCTGACCAAACAGGCAGAGGACAAATTTGCTATCCGGCTATTAATTGGCTCGAGTTCGGCGGCGCTGATGACCCCTGCCCTCCTACTGCTACCGCTACCGCATGGACTGGCGGCAGGGCTGCTGCTGGCAACAGCCATAGTACACGCCGTCTATGAATATCTGCTGGTGCGTGCATATGAGAGTGCACCCTTTTCGCTGACCTATCCGGTGGCGCGGGGCAGCGGCCCACTCTTTGCCGCGCTCGGGATCATGTTGGTCCTCCGCCAACCGGTTGGTGGACTTGAAATATTGGGTATTGTCCTCGTCTGTGTTGGCGTGGTTGGCCTTGGCTGGTCACAGCGCAAAGCCGCAGGTGCAGTCTCTGGCGTGGCCTATGCTCTGGCAACCGGGTGCACCATCGGCACCTACACTTTGATTGACGCCACAGGCGTGCGCACCGTGTCTGATCCGTTCGTCTATGTAGCCTGGTTTTTTATTGCCTATGGCGCCGCCATCCTCGTCGTGGCGCCAGCCGTGCGCGGTCGGGCAGTGCTGCTTGCTGCCCGTCGCCAGATGTACAAGGCACCATTGCTCGGAACGCTCGCGGTTGCGACTTATGGCGGCGCACTCCTGGCCTATCGCTTGGGCGCCACCGCGCGTTTAGTGGCATTGCGTGAGACCAGCGTGCTCTTTGGGACAGCGCTCGCCGTGATTTTTCTGCGTGAACGGATGGGGCTAAGGCGCTGGCTTGCAGCCGCGACCATCGCCGTCGGGGCCATGGTTCTGGCCGGCGCTTGAGTTCATTGACGCGTTCGCGGCATGCTGCAAGACCGATCCCTTCCGCGGTCGGGGCCAGAGTGGGCTCTTCGGGGGGAGACTTGCACAGGGATACGGCCGCTTGAATGTCCAGGCCCGCCGGTCGCGTCACGTCCACGAATTCTAAGGCGGAGCTCCGGGCCGGGAAAAAGCCATGAAAACGTTCTATACAGCGCAACACAGCGCCCATACACCCCAGCAGGAATTCGAAGCTGGCCGCATGACGCCAGCGGTGGAAGTCCCTGCACGTGTTGAAGCGGTTCGCGGACGCATTGTCAGCCGCGGACTGGGGCCAGTCCTTGCTCCATCCGATTTTGGCGCAGCCCCGGCTCTTAAGGTTCATGATCGGGCGTTTGTCGCCTTTCTGCAAACCGCTTACGGGCGATGGGCCGAGGTGCATCCGGACGTCGATGCGATACCGTCCGTATTTTCACCGCAGATCCTTGGCCCTCGCGGCTCCGGTGTCCGATTGCGGGAAAATGTTTTAGCCCATCTCGGTCACTACTGCTTCGACACCGGCACACCCATCACCAAGGGCACATGGAGCGCAGCCGCAGCCGCCATCAACATTGCATTGTCAGCGGCTCAAACTGTAGGTGGTGGCGAGGGGGCCGCTTTTGCCCTCACCCGTCCCCCCGGTCACCATGCCAGCACGACACAGTTTGGTGGCTATTGTTATCTGAATAACGTCGCCATCGCGGCGCAATTTCTGACCGACGGTGGCGCCCGCTGCGCCATCCTTGACGTTGATTATCATCATGGTAACGGTACGCAGGACATCTTCTATGCGCGCAACGACGTTCTCTTCGTTTCGCTTCATGCCGACCCGGCATTTGCCTATCCGGTTTACTGGGGCTTTGCGGAGGAAACCGGTCAGAAACTGGGCGAGGGCTTCAATCTCAACCTGCCACTGCCGATCGCAACGGACTGGCAGAGTTATCGCGAGGCTTTGGGCGCGGCCATCTTACGCATCGGCGCATTTTCCCCCGACGTTTTGCTGGTTTCGCTGGGGCTTGATACCTTTGTCCTTGATCCCATTTGCCGCTTTCAGCTTCGAACCGAAGACTATCTCAGGCTTGGTGAGGCAATCGCCCAGATTCGTACCCCCACTGTGTTTGTGTTTGAAGGCGGCTACGACCTTGCGCATCTCGCGGAAAACACCGTCAACGTGCTCGAAGGCTTCCTCGGAGCCTAGCAACAATGCACCGCTTGGTCCGCTCCTGGCAACAAGGCCGCTTGTGTCAGGTCGTACCAATTCGCATGCCTCACAAACTGGCTCAGAGCTTCAGTCACCCTCGAGCATGCTGTAAAGATTGATCATTTTCTGACATTTTCGACCCCAGCGCAGGATCGCGTAGAATCTCCTGCCCTCCTGATCGTCCTTGTCTGCAAGATCGAGGACCGCCGCAACTAGTGACAGCACGGCAAGCGTGAGGTCGCGCAGGTTATCCAGAAGGAGTTTCGCCTGAAAGACCGCAACATCGCGCAGAAAGCGCATGCGGCTGCTGGAGGGCGCCTTTGAACGTGAGGTTTGGTCTGATGGTTCGCTCATGGCCAAACTCTAGCGCAGACAGCGCCGAGGGACCTGCTGGCTTATGACGGCTCACGATGCTTCAAGCTGACATCTACCCTTAACCTGGCTGAGGATCCTGCTTCACGAAACCAAAGAGGCTGCTCAGGGAAAAATCTCCCGCCTTACTGGACGAGGCCGAGGTGATCTTGAAAATGCCATTGGCACGCAATGTCGGAACCTCGTCCGCGGTTGCGATTCCCTGGGCGAAAAGAAGATTTTTGGTGATGCGAACCGGCTCCGCGGTTCCTTCGACCCAAGCGCCCAGCGGCGCCGGCGCAAGGTAATCGCAGGTCAAGTTGATGGTGGGCAGAAACCCCATGTCCTGCTTGGCCTGAAAGCGGGCGGCGATCGGAAGCAGCATATCGGCGAAGAGTGCAAGCATGCCGCCATGGCAGACCTTGCCAGGGTTGCAATGCCGCTCCTCGACACGAAAGCCGAGGCGCAGGTGGGTCCCGTCCCAACGACCAAAAAGTGGGCCATTGGCTTCGAGAAAGCCCATCGAGAAGCGCATGGGCGCAAAACCATCTGGAAGCGAGCTCATACCGATCTTTCTGATATTTCCACGCCTCAAGGCCTACCGGCGAGATGGGGCCACTGCAAGTCCAAGCCGCGCCTCGCGGCCGGCATCTTTTGGTCGATTGAACGCGACGATTCGTAACTACCAAGCACCCTCGATCGCAGAGCCTGCGGCACGCATATTTGTTGAGGCGAGCTGCGGGTAGGGCGGTTATGCGGGAAGCGCTTCCAGGATTGCGC
>JAKAVI010000352.1 GCA_021817355.1 Pseudomonadota bacterium
GAACCGGGGCGTAGCGCGCCTTACTGCTGCTCCTTCAATTTTTCCGCCGCCTCATCAGGGTCAAGGAAAAGGATTTCGCGGCTGACTGGACGCTCATCGATCTGGGCCAGTTCTGCGATAAAGTCCACAACCTTCTCTTCATAAATAGGTGCCCGCAATTCAGCCTGAGCGGCAGGGTTCTGGGAATAATATTGGAAAACCTGCTGCTCCTGACCTGGAAACCGCCGGGCCTGGTCCATAACGGCGCGATTGAGTTCCTCCCCTGAGACCTGAATGCCGTTCTGCTCACCAATACGGGCGAGAACCAAGCCAAGTTTTACCCGACGTCCGGCAATTGCGCGGTACTCCTCCTTGAGTTCCTCCTCAGACTTGCCCTCTTCTTCTGACGATTTGCCCTCGCGCTTGAACTCGTCCTCAACCTGCTTCCAGATGGCATTGAACTCGTTCTCCACCATGGTTGGCGGCAGCTCGAAATTGTGTACCGCGTCCAAGGCGTCAAGAATGCGGCGTTTGACGTGCAAGCGGCTCGCCCGAGCATAGTCACCCTTCATCTGATCGCGGACACGTTCCTTGAGCGTACCGAGTGAGTCTAAGCCCAACTTCTTGGCCATTTCGTCATCGATCCCAACCTCATCCGGCCGCTTGACCGCCTGCACCGTGACGTCGAATCGAGCTGGCTTTCCAGCCAATTTTTCAGCGCCATAGTCCGCCGGAAAGGTCACATCCACCGTCCGGGTGTCACCCACTTTGGCACCAATCAGCTGATCTTCAAAACCGGGAATCAACTGGCCCAAACCCAACGTAAGCTGGAATCCTTCCGCCTTGCCGCCTTCAAACTCTTCACCGTCGACCCGACCAACGAAATCAATCGTAACCTGATCGCCATTTTCGCTGCTCTCATCTTCCGCCCGATCGGAATAGGTCCGCACCTGCTGGGCCAGATTTTTGAGGGCATCATCAACGTCCTCATCGGACACCTTCGAAACAAGCTTTTCCACCTTGAGTTTGGCCGGGTCAGCGATTTCAAACTCTGGCATCAGATCGATCTTGACGTTGAATTCAAGATCAGACTTACCCTCAACCACCTGAGCAATATCACTGACCAAATCCGGGCGGGGCGGGAAAGCCGGTTTCAACCCGTTGTCGGTGAGCGCCTTTTGTACGGATTCCTGGACCGCGGCTTCAATGATCTCGCTCATCATTGACTTGCCGTAAGTCTTCTTAAGAAATGAAACCGGAGCCTTTCCGGGGCGGAATCCCTTCAAATGCACTTGAGGCTGCATTTCTGCGATGCGCCCTGACAATCGCTCGTCGAGATCCTTGGCACCTATCACGATGCGAAATTCGCGGCGCAGGTTTTCGTTGGCGGTCTGGGTGATCTGCATGGGATATTCCTAAATCAGTCCTTGTTCGGCGGGCCGCACCACGGCGTCTTCCCGAGGGAGGCCGCTCGTCATCCGGTTTACCAGCCATCACCCAGAAGACGGGCGAGGACTGGTGCGGGCGGAGGGACTTGAACCCCCACGACTTGCATCACTGGAACCTAAATCCAGCGCGTCTACCAGTTCCGCCACGCCCGCGTCCGGGCACTCCCGGTGCGGCCACGCGCCGGAAGGGCGCCCCTATAACAGGGCTTTTCCGCCCCCGCTAGGCCAAAGGTGCCGCCGGAGGCGAATTCCCATGCCCGCTTACAGCATCATCGCGTTCACGGCCCGCCTAGGAACCAGGTTGGAGGGGCCTTCGGTCCGATGACCAACCGGGATGGGGGCTCCAGAAGGGCCAGAAGCGCCGGGTCCCGGTCATAGCGATCCGGCCAGAACGCAACCATACCATCAGCCTCCACCTGCGCGGTCCAGTAAAGAAGGTATATAGGCAGCGGATGCGCCAAAAGCAGCCGCTGGGTCTTTCCCGTGGCGAGCGCCAGCCGCAGGGCCTGGGCCGGATCGCTAACTGATCCCTCGAGCGCCAGGTCGGCCAACTCGGAGATCTTCTGGACCCGTACACAGCCATGGCTGCGCGCGCGGTTGGCAAGATCGAAAAGAACCGGATCCGAAGTGCCATGCAGGTACACGTCGAAATGATTGGGCATGTCGAACATGATGTTCCCAAGAGCGTTCCCCGGCCCTGGCAACTGGATGATCTGGTAAGGCAGATGCATTGCCCTGATTTTGGCCCAATCGACCCGCGTGTGGGGGGGAGCGCCTGCCAGAACCATGTGCCGGGATTTGAGATAGTTGGGATCACGTCGCAGATATGGCAAAATTCCGCTTGTCGCAATGTCATTCGGAATGGTCCACACCGGATTGGCAACAATAGCATCGGAATCTGTCAGCAAGATTGGCGTCGTGTCACCCTTCTGATTGCGACCAATGACAACCTTGGACAGTAACTTTGTCCTTCCGTGTTCAATCAGCGCTGCACGTTGCGAGGGTACATTCACGAGAATATAGCGATCGGGAAAGTGCCTCGGTAGCCATCGCCAGCGTTCCAGATTGGCCTTGATCTCGGAGATCCGCTCTTGCACTGGTACATTGAGCGCCTGCTTCGTCTGTACTCCCAAAACAGCATCTGGCTTCAGGCCGTGTCGCGCCTGAAATCGCCGCAGGGCTTCTGCCAGAGCAGACCCAGACGGATGGCTGAGCCGCGCCAACGTTGGATCTTCAAGTGCCAAACGCGCAGCTAGCTGCGCGTGCGAAGGATGTTCTCCAAGCGTGATCCATCCACCAGCAGCAGCGATTTTCCGATAATGTGCCAGAGCCCGCACAAGCGCTTGGTACTGCGCCGCGCGAGGCGGTAAACGCCGCAGAAAGCCCTTCAGATCACTCCGTGCAAGTGCCTTGATCAACGCAAGGGCCGGCTGAAAATGTCGCCGCGGCAGTTTGAGGTCACGGTACACCGCGGGGGGTGAAAGGCGTCCCTGACGAACATCATGCACATAGGCAAGAAGCAACTGCGTAAGCTCGAGATCAGCGGATGCCGCCTGACGTAATTCGCTTTGACCAAGTCTATCAGTGAAGTCATATGCTGCCTGAGGTAATCCCTGCTGATAGGCACGCGCAAGGACATGCATTGCCGTGGCTGCGCGGCGCCGTGCAACGGCACTGCCACTCCACACAGGACGATCTGCGCGTGCAGCATAGAATTCTGCCAGCTCCGTGTCGGCATCACCGGGCGCGGTTAGCAAATCGCGGATGTCGTATTGCATGGACTCGCGTTGCGGCCTTACCACCAACGAATGCGTTGTACGATCTGTGGGTTGCCCAGCGCAACTGGAAATGACAACTGTAAAGATACAGATGCCCACTGCGCGCCAAACGCGTCGAACCCGCAATGTCACGACTGCCGCTGCCTCTACAGGGTATGGGAAAATGTACCTTGCTCCTGCAATGCGGTAATTTCTTCGAGGTTCATGTTTCAAACTTATCACACGGCATCAGTTGATAGAGTCCTACCTTACCATACGGACCGAAATGTACTTCCGACAAGCGCCGAGCCATGACGATAAGGAGGAAAAAAACATGCGCAAGACACTTCGACAGTTTGCAGCATTTTCTGTGATCGGAACAGCCTTGATTGTCAGTACCGTGCATCCAATGACGAGGTGACCGGGGCCCAGCATACTGTTGATCAAACACAGTCCACAGCGGAACAAGCTCAACAATCTGCAACCAGCGCGCAACAGCAAGCTCAAGCCGCAAACCAGAAAGCTGAGGCCGCCCCCGCCAATGTAAAGGCGCTGGAGCAGCACATGACGGCGCCCCCTCACCCAAAGCCTCGCCACCGCGGCGAGCGTGGGTAGTTACAAAAAGCGGTTAAACCGGGGTGACGTCGATGCGGCGTGAACGTGTCGCGTTCATGGCCGCTCCACCGGACACACCTGCATTTTTACGAAAAACTACTCGCTCCGGAATTCCGACGCCTTCAAAGTATGCCGCCGCGCTTGAAAGTAAAGCGGAGACGCCAATGACCACATCCTACAGCGCTTCGCTACACCCATGCAGTGCGCTGAGAACCGCAGGGATCCTTTCGGGCAAGTCCTCGGCTATTAGCCCCACCCCAAAGAGCTGCGCAGCTCGACCATGCAGCCATACTGCGCTGCAGGCAGCAGCAAATGGATCCATTTTTTGGGCCAGGAGACCCACTACCAGTCCGCTGAGGACATCGCCCGATCCCGCAGTTGCAAGCCAGGGTGGTGCGTTGGTATTGACGGCGGCGCGTCCATCCGGCGCCGCAATTACGCTATCCGAACCTTTGAGGATCACCACGCATCCGGCAGTGCTGGCAGCCGTACGCGCCGCCGCAATGCGATCGGCAGAATCTTCTAAGACGCCAGGAAAGATCCGTGTAAATTCGCCATTATGAGGGGTCAAAACAACGCGTTCGTCCAAAAGCGTGAAGAGCGTGTGGGGCGCCGCAGCGAAACTTGTCAGTGCATCTGCGTCAAGGACACTCGCCGCCCCACTCTGGCGAACAACCCTAACCAGCGCACGTGTTTCCTCACCGATCCCACAACCCGGTCCGATCGCGACCGCGTTAAGGCGCCGGTCCGAAAGTAACATCTCAAGTGCAGCAGCGTGCTGAAATGGCTTTACCATGATGGCTGTGAGCGCGGCAGCATTGATCGCGACCGCATCTGTCGGGCTCGCAACACTAACAAGACCCGATCCAACGCGCAGCGCCGCACGCGCGGCAAGTCGTGCAGCGCCTGTGGCGTGAGCAGGCCCGCTAACCACCACGCTGTGGCCACGGTCATATTTGTGTCCCTGCGCCTCGGGCCAGGGTAGCTGGCGCAGCCACAGGCGCGGTGAATTTTCCCACAGCTTGGACGCACAGGCCTGGAGCGCCTCTTCGGGGATACCGATATCAACAACCTCAATTTGCCCACACAAATCCCGCCCCGGCATCAGGACATGCGCAGGCTTTTTACGGAAAAACGTGACTGTCCGGGTTGCGTTGATGCAGTCCCCTCCAAGGGGTCGGCCCAAATCACCCGCCAGACCACTTGGTACATCGATGGCAATCACGGGTAGATTTTTCCGGTTAAGCTCTCGCACCACGTGCGCGCATAGCCCCTCCAGTGGCCGTGAAAGACCTGCTCCAAAGAGGCCATCAACGACAACATCGACGTCATTGAGAACCGATAAATCCAGTTGTCCAATCGCTCCCTGCCAAAGACCGGCCGCGCAACTGGCGTCGGTGTGCAATGTCTCTGGGTTGCCGTAAAGGGCAACTTTAACCGCATGACCGAAACTTTGAAGACGGCCGGCGGCAACAAAGCCGTCACCACCATTTTTCCCCGGCCCACACAGCACTGCGATCCGAGCCTCGGGCCAGCCGGCATGGACACAGTCAGCAACCGCGACACCCGCCGCTTGCATGAGTGCAAGGCTAGGCACACCAGCACTCACAGCAAAGGTGTCAGCGACGTACATTTGCGCTGTAGTAAGTACTTCTCCACCCCCTAATGCCAAGTCAGCCTCGCCATACATGCGGGCTGGCCGGTAGGTCGCCTGATCCTGGTTACGCGCCATTTAAGAGACATTGCCCTCCCAATTGGGCTAAGTGCTTTGCCCCGCGAAAGCGTCAAGCATCCATAGTGGTGAGCCGGTTTATTATGGTCAACCGCCTTCGGGCCCGAAGCCGATACCCTAGGCGCGCACGGTGCATGACGTCTGTGCTAAGAAGTGTTCTCAGAGCGAGTCCAGAAAACCGATCCTGCAGCGGAAACGAGGGGAAATGTGGATGGCGTGGCGCGGCCCCCCCGCAGTGACCGGCAAACGGGGTTACCGTTTTCGCATCGCAGCCGATGTGTACGCTACGCCATCCGGATCGAAGCTTGGCGTGGGCCCGCGACTGAAACATTGATCCGTGTCAACGTCGCTCAGGTCCCGCGACTTCGGGTACGGGCTCGATAGAAAATATGATTACCGATCTGCACTGTCTTCTGCAGCGTCGCTGCCCAGCGCGGATCGACCGACACCGCGTGATAGCTAGTTGCATTCTCGGTAATATCACCAAGGCGCACGGCACCCGTCATGATCTTGGCCGCCAAAAGACGCGCCACGGCCCAGGAATGCGGATTCTTCGGGCGCTCCATATCACCATTACAGACAAAGCTGAACTGGCAGGCCCGCTTATCCTGTGCACCCTCAAAGACTACGCCGCAGATGGTATTGGGATACTGGCTCGATCGCATGCGATGGAAAATCACCTCGGCGACAGCCATTTCACCTACCGCACCTTCGCCACGGGCTTCGTAGTACATGGCCTCGGCCAGACAACGGCGTTGAGCCAGGAGCTGCTCCGCTGCGACCTCAATCGGTGTCGGCTTGGGAGCAACTGAGCGGACCTTGGCATCGGCCATAGGTGTCGTCACGCGCGTGTCGGCGTCTGCATTGAAATAATTCTGATAGGAAAAAACCGCTTCACGCGCGACACAGGCGACCAGCACGAGAAGAAGTGCGCCAACAAGTGCGCGATCGCCGCGCTGAAGGATTTTACGAGATTGATTTTTCATTCGAGGGAGTCTGGCTCTCGTTTGGTTTGCTTCGGATGGCAAAGACCGCGTAGCCCCGGCGCCTCATCTCCAATGTTAAGGAGATGTTTACGAACTCCGGATTTGTGCCAGCGAAATCCGCGCACGTCAATCGCTTTCGCGGATGAACCTGACACCGTGTCACGATAACCAAGAAAATCCTGACTTTTCAGCGCATTCCGTACACGAATTAATCGTGTTCACGCACTGATTGCAGTGCCGCCTGAGCCGCCGCAAGTCGGGCAATTGGCACGCGAAATGGCGAACAGGAGACATAATCGAGTCCCGTGCGATGGCAAAATGCAATCGAATCCGGGTCTCCGCCATGCTCACCGCATATTCCAAGTTTCAGATTGGGACGTGTAGAACGGCCCCGCTCAGCGGCAATTTTGACGAGTTCACCCACTCCATCCTGGTCGATACTGACGAATGGATCACGCGAGATGAGGCCCTTGGCGAGATAATCATTCAAGAATGCGGCTGCATCATCGCGACTGACGCCAAGGGTGGTTTGTGTCAAATCATTGGTGCCAAACGAAAAAAACTGCGCGACCTGAGCGATTTCGCCAGCTCGCAGCGCCGCCCGTGGCAATTCAATCATTGTACCCACGAGATAATCCGGCACAGTCCCCAGCTCAGCGCGAACCGCCTCAGCGACAGCTTCAATACGCGCCTTTAGCCAGTCAATTTCGCTTTTGTAACCTACGAGTGGAATCATAATTTCAAGCTGAACTGCCCGTCCACCCCGCGCAGCAACAGCCACCGCGGCCTCAAAAATCGCGCGAGCCTGCATTTCATAGATTTCAGGATAGGTGATCCCAAGTCTGCAACCTCTGTGTCCGAGCATTGGATTGCTCTCATGCAAGGCAATCGCCCGCGCCCGCAGCTTCGCCGGATCGCTGCCAGCCGCGCGCGCCACCTCAGCGATCTCCGCGTCGGTTTTAGGTAGAAATTCATGCAACGGCGGGTCCAGCAATCGAATGGTTACCGGCAGACCCACCATCACCTCAAAGATGGCCTCAAAGTCGCTACGCTGCATCGGAAGTAGCTTGTCGAGCGCCGCTCTTCTATCGCTTTCGGCATCGGCCAGGATCATCTGCCGCACGGCAACAATCCGTTCCGCCTCAAAAAACATATGTTCAGTGCGGCAAAGGCCTATTCCCTCGGCACCAAACTTGCGTGCCGTCGCGGCATCCTCCGGTCGGTCCGCATTGGAGCGGATTTTCAGCTTGCGCACCGCATCCGCCCAACCCATCAATATTCCGAAATCGCCTGTAAGTTCGGGCTCACGCATGGGCACTGCGCCAAGAAATACCTGTCCCGTACTGCCATCAATGGTAACGACCTCACCACGGCTGACGCTCAGGCCTCCTGCTGTCATTACGCCATTCAGCGCATCAATCTTAAGCGTACCTGCTCCTGACACACACGGTCGTCCCATGCCACGGGCAACCACCGCTGCATGGCTCGTCATACCTCCGCGAGCAGTTAAAATACCCTTGGCGGCGTGCATACCATGAATATCTTCCGGACTGGTTTCAGT
>JAKAVI010000159.1 GCA_021817355.1 Pseudomonadota bacterium
CACCCACCGGCTACGACTAAGCTCGTCACGCTCTCGACTCTTTTGCTGTTTCAACTCACTGGCGAGGTCGTGGCAAGAGGCCTGTCTTTGCCTATCCCGGGCCCGGTTTTCGGGTTGGTATTCCTCGCACTGGCCTGCATGCTATGGCCCTCGTTGCGGCGTGCCCTCGAACAGATAAGTGGAACGCTTCTCAACCACCTTTTGCTGCTGTTTTTGCGGGCGGCGGTCGGCATCATCCGCTTTCTCCCCCTGCTTGGCCGAGACGGGCTGACGCTTGCGGCTGCTGTCCGCGGTTCCACGCTGCTCGCATTAACGCTTACCGCCGTGGTCTTTGTCGCCACATCCCGACGGCTCACTGACAATGGAGAGGAGCAGTGAGCACAAGCAAAAGCAAATTATGGATCCACCTGTCGACGACACCACTACTGTGACTCGCCGCACCCCTAAGCATTTATTGGCTGGCGGACCGCATTTTCCTGCACAGCCGTCGCTACCCTCTGGCCAATCCCGTACTTCTTTTTGCAATTGTCCTGGGCACCTTGCTCAAGATCTCCGCCACGCGCTACCAAACCTACTTCCAGGGCGCCCAGTTCGTACATTTCATGCTGGGTCCGGCAACCGTGGCCCTCGCCATACCGTTGGCGGGAGAATTTCACGAACTGCGTCGTCGTGCTCTACCGGTCGCTCTTGCCCTTCTTGCTGGTTCGCTGACCGCAATTATCAGTGCCGTTGGCATTGCCTGGGCATTAGGCGCCTCAAAAACTATCCAGGCTTCGCTGGCTCCCAAATCGGTCACGACGCCCATTGCCATGGGTATCTCCAAAGTGGTTGGCGGAATTCCGGCCCTCACTGCCGCGCTCGTCATTTTCACCGGCATTCTTGTCGCTATCATCGCACAGCCATGGTTCAACGCCTTGCGCATCCGCGATGATGCAGCCGTAGCTTTGCCAGTGGCCTGGCCGGTTACGGCATCGGCACCGCACGCGCATTTCAGGCGGGACGTCGGGCTGGCACCTACGCAGGCCTTGGCCTTGCCCTCAATGGTGTGCTTACCGCCGTGCTCGTACCCTATCTGATGGCATTGTGGCACAAATAGACACTTGGCCGGGCTTGCAAATGGGCACCTGAGCGATGTGCGCACGCTATCGGGCGCGGCACATGTCCTGTCCACACGGGTAAGCCGGTCACCTAGCTGCGCCGCTGCAAGACGGCTGCCTCTGAAACCTTGCGGATGTCATCCCCCAGGGTACGTGACGCGCGGAAATAGCAGAACGCAGCGGCCATGCTAGTCACCATGCTGGTCATGAGTGCATAGCGCAAGGAATCATTTCCGACGAAAGGTCGCAACAAGTCACTGATGAACCCCACCGTTAAGGGGCCCAAGCCGAGCCCAATCATGTTGAGTATGAACAGAAGGATGGCAACTGCCTGGGCACGCATGCGCAACGGTACCATGGCCTGGGTCATAGCATATGAGGGCCCAAGATAGGCCGCCCCCATCAATGACGGACCCAAGGCTGCGAGCAATGACACCCACGTATCATGGGCCAGATAGAAGACCGGCACGAACGGTAGGGCGAAAAATACCGCCATGATTGGCACATACATGTTCCAGCGGATATCGCGAGCGCCCAGACGATCCGCAAATACCCCGGACAAGTAGGTGCCGAGCGCCCCGGCGCCTCCAGTCAGCAAAGCGAGCGCGACGCCAACCGCCTCAGGCGACATGTGATGCGACATGTAGAGAAATTTGGGTATGAAAAAAATCCCAGCGTACCCGCCAAAAGCACTCATAGAGCAGCCCAAGGAATTCCAGCGAAATGATGGTATGCGCGCGAGATAGCGTACCGTAACCCAAAGCGAAGGCGCCGCATCGCGATCCTGCATCGCATCTACGGCACCGCGCGCTGGTTCCTCAATCGTGAACAGGAGTAACACGACGAGCAATAGTGCCGGGGCACCCGAGGCCACGAAGGCTGCACGCCAGCCGAAATGCTGCAGGACCCACCCACCGGCAAAAAAGCCGATGAGCAGGCCCACATTCAGTCCCGCCGAGTAAAAGGCCAATGCCGAGGCGCGTTGTTGTGGCGGGTAAAGGTCAGCGATCATCGAGCTGATGGCCGGGCCGGTTCCCGCTTCTCCGATCCCGGTTCCAAAGCGAGCAAGCAGCAACTGCCAATAGCGCACCGCATACCCGCTCAGGACCGTCATGAACCCAAATATCGCCAATGATGCGGCAATAATGTTACGGCGGCTAAAACGGTCGGCGAGGCTTGCCAGGGGGATTCCAAGACTCGCATAAACCACGGCGAACACCGTTCCGGAAAGCAGTCCGGCCTGCGCATCGTCAAGATGGAAGTCGCGCTGTATGAAGGGAAGCAAGATGCCCAATATCTGCCGGTCCAGGTAATTGACCACGTAAATAAGCGTCACAAGGACCAGGGTATAGCTGCGGCGTGCCGCAGATGGCTTGAGCGCCGTCGGCGCATCCTCCGAAATCATATGCGCCTCTGGGGCAATTCCTCTCAGGGCACCCTAACAGAAATCACTTACCGGCAAAGCAGTTTTGGCGTCTTATAGCTGCTCCTCTGGGAGAGTGATCTATGTCAGCCCTGCGCCCTCAAAATCTGCTTGAAACCCATGATGTCACAAACCAACCCCCGCCATTTGAGGACATCAATTTCTTCACCAGCGACCTTGCCTTGCGTGACGCGGTCCTGAGAGCCGGTGCCGAGCAGCACCTTTCCCGCCTTAGCGACTTCGGACGGCGTGTCGGATCGGCACAGACCATGACCTGGGCGATCCAAGCCAATCGCAATCCGCCGCAGCTACAGAGCTTTGATCGCTATGGCCAGCGCCTCGATGAAGTCGAATTCCATCCAGCCTATCACGCGCTAATGGCCCTGGGCCTTGAGGCAGGCGTGGCCGCGGCGCCCTGGCGCGGCGAACCCCATGGGCATGTATTGCACGCCGCCCTTGAATATCTGATGTCTCAAGGAGAGCCTGGCGTGTGCTGTCCCATGACAATGACCTATGCAGCACCGGCGGCGCTCACACAGGAGCCCGCAGTAGCCGCACAATGGTTACCTAAAATCATTTCGGCCGGATACGACGGAAACTCCTGCCCCGCCGCGCAAAAGTCCGCAGTCACAATCGGCATGGCCATGACCGAAAAACAGGGCGGCTCAGATGTACGTGCCAATACGACAAAAGCTCACCGCAACTCCGACGATAGTTACACCCTCGTCGGACATAAATGGTTCTGCTCCGCACCGATGAGCGATGCGTTTCTGACGCTTGCTTACGCCAATGGCGGACTGACCTGCTTCCTCGTCCCGCGCTGGCGCCCGGACGGTAGTCGCAACGCCATCCACCTCATGCGGCTCAAAGACAAGCTTGGAGATAGGTCCAATGCCTCTTCCGAAATAGAATACCATGGCGCATTTGCCCAGCGAGTGGGTGAGGAAGGCCGAGGTGTACGTACGATCATCGAGATGGTCCAGCACACGCGGCTGGATTGCGCGGTCGCCCCGGCAGCATTCATGCGCCAGGCACTGGCTAACGCCGTTTGGCATACACGCCATCGCCGGGCCTTTCAAAGAAGCCTGATTGACCAACCCTTGATGCGCGCCGTGCTTTCTGACATGGCAATCGAATCAGAAGCGGCAACCACTCTTGTCTTCCGCCTCGCGCAAAGTTTCGACGCCGACCCCGGCAATCTGGCCGAGGCTCGCTTCACGAGGATCGCGACCCCCATTGGCAAATACTGGCTCAACAAGCGCGTGGTAAATTTTGTCTACGAAGCGATGGAGTCTCATGGCGGCGCAGGATATGTAGAGGAAAACATCATGCCGCGACTGTTCCGCCAGTCACCGCTCAACTCGATATGGGAGGGCTCCGGCAACGTCATCTGCCTGGATGTCCTGCGCGCAATGATGCGCGAACCCGAGAGCGTGGTCGCCTTTATTGATGAACTGGAAGGCAGCAGAGGCGCCGATCACAAGCTCGACGTAGCCATCGACAGCCTTAAAGACCAAATAGTTCAACCACCGCACGAAACCCAAGCCCGCCATCTAGTCGAACAGATGGCGATTGCACTGCAGGCATCGCTGCTGGTACGCCATGCACCTGCGGCCATCGCGGATGGCTTCTGCGCCACCCGCCTTGCCGTGCCGAGCGCTACCTACGGAGCAAGCGGGCAGAAACTCGATGAACGCGCCATTTTAGAACGTGTCTTGCCGCTGGCATAAGCGCTTATTACCGCCGATAGACCGACGCCATGTCTGCGCAGGCACTCAGGAAAATTTTCCACTTTTGGCAAACCCTTTGGGCGGCAGGCGTCCGGTCTGGCCGCGCTGTCCGCGCCAATCCTTGAGTTCGGTGGCACTCCAGTTACGATTGTTCTGATCCTTAAGCCCTGCCTTAAGAACAAAAGTAGTTGCATCCATCAGTCCACCATCGCGATAACGTTGCAGAAGTACCCCGCGGCCTTTAGCCATCTCAGGTACCTCACTGACTGGAAATATCAGCAGTTTGCGATTTTCGCCAACAACCGCAACACTATCGCCTTCGATCGCGCGGCATACAACCGCCTCTTGGCCTACCGGAATATTCATCACCTGCTTGCCTGATCGTTTCATCGCAACGGCCTCATCCTCCGAGGTGATAAATCCGTGACCCGATGTCTGTGCAAGTAACAATTTGCGTTCCGGTGCGTGGACGAACATGGCAACAAGGTCTGCTTCGGGCGGCAGGTCAATGAAGCTTCGGATCGGCTCACCATTGCCCCGTCCACCAGGAAGTTTAGAGCACTCAAGAGTAAAGAAGCGGCCATCCGTGGCAAACAGCATCAAACTGTCAGTGGTCTCGGCATGAATCCAGAATCGTCCACGGTCACCCTCACGATATTTTACCGCATCGCTCTGTTCCTGATGGCCCTTGAGCGCCCGCAGCCAACCCTTTTGTGAGCACACTACGGTAATGGGCTCACGTTCCACAGCCGTTTCGAGGGCAACGACCTCTTCGGCCACCGCCAGGATCGCAGCCAGATCAGCGGCTTTGACAAACTGGGTCCGGCGTTTGCCAAGCTTGGTCTTCTGCCCGAATTTGGCATCTATGGCGCGGATTTCCTCGACCAGACGGTCAGATTTGAGGGTCTCAGAGCCCAGCAGACGGCTCAGATCCTTGCGCTCTTTGGAAAGGGTGGTGTGTTCGCGACGAATTTCCATTTCCTCGAGCTTGCGCAACGAACGCAGGCGCATGTTGAGGATTGCCTCGGCCTGTGTCTCGGTAAGCTTGAAGGCTTTAATCAGTTTAGGTTTGGGCTCATCCTCCGTGCGGATGATATGTATCACCTTGTCGAGATCCAGATAGACGACAAGATAGCCCTCGAGAATATCGAGGCGTGCGGCAATCTTCTCAAGACGGTGTGTGGTACGACGCTCCAGTACTACGCGGCGATGACCGATGAATGCCTGAAGCGCATCTTTCAGGCTCATCACCCGAGGGACCAATCCATTATCCAACACGTTCATGTTGAGAAAAATGCGGCTCTCAAGATCAGATTGCCTGAACAGCTGCTCCATCAAGATTTCAGGTTCAACCGTACGTGATTTAGGCACAAAAACGATACGGATGTCTTCTGCCGACTCATCACGAACATCGTCCAGAAGCGGCATCTTCTTCTGTTCAATCAGCTCGGCAATACGCTCGATCAGCTTGGCCTTCTGCACCTGATAGGGAATTTGATCGACCACGATCTGGTAGCTGCCACGTGCCCCTTCTTCGCGCCGCCAGCGGGCACGCACGCGAAATGCGCCCCGCCCCGTACGATAGGCTTCGGCAATACTTGCCGGATCGTCCACAATAATTCCGCCAGTGGGAAAATCCGGTCCCTTGATGTATTTGAGCAAGCCCTCCTCGCGCAGACCGGGCGTGCGGATCAGTGCCTCGACGGCAGCACACAATTCACCGAGGTTGTGCGGCGGGATGGACGTCGCCATACCTACGGCAATGCCATTTGACCCGTTCGCGAGCAGATTTGGGAATGCCGCCGGCAGTACGACCGGTTCACGGTCCTCGCCGTCATAGGTCGGCCTGAAATCAACTGCATCCTCATCCAGCCCTTCAAGCAGCGCCTGCGCAAGTTCCGTCAGACGGCTTTCAGTGTACCGCATGGCGGCTGGATTATCGCCATCGACATTGCCAAAATTGCCCTGCCCTTCAACCAGCGGATAGCGCACCGCAAAATCTTGAGCCAGGCGTACCAGCGCCTCATAGACCGCCTGATCACCATGTGGATGGAACTTGCCGATGACATCGCCAACCACCCGCGCGCATTTTTTAAATCCGGTGTCCGGGCGCAAACCAAGTTCCCGCATCGCGTGCAGCAGACGGCGGTGCACCGGTTTCAGGCCGTCCCGCGCGTCCGGCAAGGCGCGCTGGGTGATGGTGGACAAGGCGTAGGCCAGATACCGCTCTGACAGCGCTTGTGCCAAGGGCTCTGGACGAATGTCTTCGATTGTATCTGCCATCGTATGTCTTGGTCTTGAGTCGGGGTCCTTGGCAGTACCGGTACCGTGCCGGCGCGGCAATGGGAAGGGTTTGCAAGGTGACCTCGGTCCTTGCGGCGCGCTCCAAGCCCCCCAGTGCGACGGCTGATCTAGAGGCGGCCAAGCCGGGCCATAAGATCGTGCAGCTGTAGCCGCGCGGCCGGCAGGTCCTGCCCGTGGGGGTGAAATACCCGGTGGGCAAGAAAATGCTCGGTCAGGGCGAGACCGGCCTGAATATCCGCCGGTGCCACGGCATTCTGGGCACCGAGCAAAAAGGCTGGCAGCTTCAACAGGCGATCACGATAAGGTGCAGCGGCGGATGAAGACACTGCCCGTCCGCTTTTTGGGGAAACGTGTGTGAGGTCCTCACGTACCCCCGTGGCGGCACAACAGCTCAGATCAAGTCCAAAGCCCAGCTCCGTGAGCAGCCCCACCTCCCAGCGCACATAAAGTGCCAGCCAATCGGTAGCATCTGCCGCGATCATGGTATCAAGCAGCACCAATCCAGCTTCAAAAACACCCGCGTGCGGCTCGCGCTCCGGTAGTGCAGCGTGCACTACGGCAGTGAAGGCGTTGAGGCCGGCAAGCCGTTCTCGGACCTCGATCAACGCCCCGGAGCGGGTCCTTATGGGCTCCGTGACGAAGCTTCCCAGATGTTCCGCAAGACGCGCCCGCCACACCACGTGCAGCGAGTTGCCCGGTTGCAGGTCTGCCCGCGCCTTACGCGAGGCACCACCACGGACGAGACCGGCATGACGGCCATGAGCACGGGTGAGAACATCGAGTACCATGGCATGCTCGCCATGGGCGCGCACACCGAGGACTACCGCTTCGTCAGCCCACTCCAATCATTCCTCCGGAAACTCTAGGCCAAGTTCACGATAGTGTTCGCGGCTTTCTGCCCAGTTTTCGCGCACTTTTACGAACAGGAACAGGTGAACTCTACGCTCCAGCAATTGCTCCAGTTCACGGCGGGCCGCCTCCCCGATCACTTTAATGGTCTGGCCGCCCTTGCCAAGGACAATCGCCTTTTGCCCGTCACGTTGCACGTAGATCACCTGATGGATGCGAACCGAACCGTCCTTCTTTTCCTCCCACTTTTCGGACTCCACACTGGTGGCATAGGGTAACTCGTCGTGCAGCCGCAAGTAGAGTTTTTCGCGAGTAATTTCAGAGGCAAGAAGGCGTAAAGGGATATCTGCGGCCTGATCCGGCGGATAAAGAAGAGGACCTTGCGGCATCTGTTCGGAACACCACGCCGCCAGCTCTTCCAGTCCGTCACCCTTCGAGGCGCTGATCATGAAAACCTGGGCAAACCGTCCAGGTGGCGCCAGCCGCTGGATAAGAGGTAGCAGATCGGCACGTTTCATAGTGTCAATCTTGTTCAGTGCCAGCGCTACTTTGGTAGCCGGACTCTTGAGCTCTGCCAGAATGTTTGCCGTATCGCGCGCCGCCGGCCCCTCGGGATGGCTAACAAGGTCAGTGGCATCAACCACGACCACGACACAATCGGCGTCC
>JAKAVI010000273.1 GCA_021817355.1 Pseudomonadota bacterium
ATAGGGGGCTCCCTGCGTGCGGGCTCAGGGACATTGGGGGCTCGGCGGCGGCAAGACCGGCGCTATAAGCCCGACATTCCAGTTCCAGGCTTGGGTCTTGCTGACATAACGCCGGCACACCACCTCATTGTTGAGGCGGTACATGCCCGGTAGCAGATGGACCTTGACCTTGGGTGTGGCGGCGATATCGAGGTAGAAGCCGCGGTGGCCATAAGCCCGCCAATCTGGCGCGCCATCGCCGCCAGTGGGGGTTCCGGTGCGCACGAAATTGGCCCAGTAATCGACCATCTGGCGCGACAGACGCCGCTCTTTGGGGGTGTTCGGTATCTGTGGCCACAATGGCGGTGTGCTTTGCAGATTGCCGAAGACATAGGGCAGTTCGCTCCCATGAAAGCCATGCAGATGGGCGCTGTCTTCCGCCGGGTAGCCATGATCGAAGAAATAAAGATAAGAGGGCTCGCCCTCCTTGGTCTGATCGCGCACCGCCTTCTGCGCGGTCCAGCCATAGAGAGCATCGCGCGTGGTGCGCAGAATGCTCGCGTTCATGGGCTCGGCCGGATAGAGTTTGAGGAAGGCGTCGGCAAGGTCACCATAGTGGGCGCGGATGATCTTGGTGTACAGCGCGGCGCTTGCCACCGGTTTGGGTGCAAGCATGCGCAAGGAGCGGATTTCACCGCTGTTGAAGCCGGCAAGGAGCGGGACTTTGGCGCTCTTGCCGCGGGCAAACATGCGCGGGAGCTGGGCCGGCAGAACCTTGCCATCGACCGTACCCAAAGGCATGAAGCCCACCGCCATCGCCGCGGCGGTGAGGGTGGAGGCCCTTATGGCGCGCAGGGCGGCGATGTTGGGGGCGTGCAGTTTCTTTGCAAGGAGAAGTCCCGCCGCTTCAGACGACATCAGTCCATGGCGGCTTTGTTTGAGGTCAGGTGTCGACACCATATAGGCGCTCTCGGCGATCGCCTTGGTGAAGAGACCGCGGGCTTCAGGCGAGGTCATCAGATAAAGGACGCTGAGGCCGCCCGCCGATTCCCCGGCAATGGTGACATTGGAGGGATCTCCGCCAAAGGCCGCAATGTTCCGGCGCACCCATTTGAGCGCCTGGATCTGATCGAGCAGGCCGTAATTGCCCGATACGTGACGCGGTGACTGGGCGCTCAATTCGGGATGAGCAAGCCAGCCAAGGACGCCAAGGCGATAATTGATGGTGACGACGATAATGCCATGGCGGGCAAGGCGGGCCCCATCATAGAGAGGATCGCTGCTGGAGCCGCCGACAAAGGCGCCACCATAGATCCATACCATCACCGGCATCAGATGCCCATGGCGTGGTGCCCAGATGTTCAGGCTGAGACAGTTCTCGCTCATGTGCAGGGGAGCGCTGGTGTAAACCCCGGCCGGCGCGATCGGCTGAAAGCAGGCCGGGCCAAAATGATCGGCGTCGAAGACGCCATGCCAGCGTGGCAGAGGCCGCGGGGCGCGCCAGCGCAAAGGGCCCACCGGCGGCACCGCATAGTTGATGCCCTTGAAGACATTGAGCGTGGCATCGCGCACGCCCATCATCTTGCCGGCGGGCGCATCGACGATGGGGCGAGACGCAGTGTGGGCCGCAAGCGGAGAGACAAGACCAAGAAGGCCGGCGGCGATAAGCGCGGACGCGCCGAAGAAGCGTGCCATCACAAGGGTCCTTTCTCGCAAAGAGGCAGGCCGGGCAGGGCCGGTGGGGCGGGCCAGGGGTGAAGAATGGTCTGACATCAACGCCATCAGCGTCATGGGCGCTTTGCCGGGGATGTGAAGAGATACGCTCCCCTGCCGCCACCCCTGGTGTTGTTCGCCGTGAACACCTGCTCCCCCCTTTTGATCCTCTGCCGGGATCGCGTCAGGGGCGACTATGCGGGCGGCCCCGCGCCGCTGTCAACACTCACTAAGATATGAATGAATGAAATTCCGGAGCGGCTGACGCCTCGCCAAAGGCCGGGGCCACTCAGCAGCCAGGGCGCGCCGGACCACGCTCTGCCGGTACACGCGGTGGCAAGGAGCGTGGGCGTCAATGGCCAAAGAAATTCCGCATGCGGCTCACCACCTCCCCGGGGACATCGCGCAGGAGCCAATGGTTGGCCCCGGCTATGATCTCCAGCCTGCCCTCAGCGCAGAGCCTGATGCTTTCTTCGCCCACCCTTTGGGTGCCATATTTGTCGTGCGCGCCCCACAGCATCAGCATGGGAGTATGCACGCGATAGGACGAAGGTGGCGCGAGCCTCTCGCGCCAGAGCGCCCGATACCAGTTGAGCGCGCCGCGCAAGGCACCTTTCTGGGCCCAGGCTGTGCGATAACGCTGCAAATCCTCACTCGTGATGGCGCCAGGGGCGGCGCCCTCGCCGATGGCGTCGCAACCTAGCTTGAAGTTGCGCTGCCGAAGTGCGAGCTCCGGCAGCCAGGGCAGCTGGAAGATGCGCACGTAGCGGCTCAGCTGCCGCTGCACGGGATCATGGCGCATCTGCCATTTCCACACCGCAGGATGGCCGGCGCTGAGCGTAACACTGCGGGCAATGCGCTCGGGGTGGGTCTGGGCCAGCCACCAGGCGACGATGGCCCCCCAATCGTGCCCGGCAAGAAAGGCGCGCTCGGCATGAAAATGATCGATCAGGCCGATGACATCGCCGGCCAGCAGCTCAAGGCGATAGTCACAAATCCGGGCGGGCTTATCCGAAAGGTTATAGCCGCGCTGATCGGGGACGACGAGGTGATAGCCGACAGCGGCCAGCGCCCCGATCAGGTGCCGCCAGCCATACCAGAACTCGGGAAAGCCATGCAGCAGGATCAGCAATGGCCCGGTATCTGGCCCGGCCTCGGCCAGGTGTAGCCGCACACCATTGCTGGTGATGACACGCAATCTTAGTTCGCCGTCCGCACGCATCAGAGCTCTCTCACGCCCTCACCCTTTCAAGGCAAGCTGGTGGCGCGAGCCTAGCAAAGTGCCAATCAACCCTGAAGCTGCCGTGCCCCTACGCGCCCGTAAAGGAGGCCGGCGCGTGTGAACGCCGCTACCTTGTCCAGCAGGTAGGATAAGCGCGCCAAGGGGGCGGATGTGCGTCAGGCGCCAGCTGCCGCGGGAGAGATTTAATGTAGGTTCGGCGCTTCATCGGCGCCGGCCAAGATTGACAAGATGGCGCTGCGCGTCGAATAGGCAAGGGCAGCCCAATGCGGGACATGGCAGGAGAGAGCCGATGCTCCAGCCACGTAAAGAGGAGTGGTCATGACGCGCAGCGCAAAGAGCCCCCAGCCCAAACGCGCCCAGAAGGTGACAAAGACCGTCCGGACCAAGGCCGAGCAGCGCGCCGAAACCCTCGAGCGCATGCTCGATGCCGCCGAGCTTCTGTTCTCCAAGCACGGCCTTTATGGCGTGACCTTGCGCGATGTGGCCCTCGAGGTGGGCGTCCATACCTCCCTCATGCATTATTATTTTGAAGACAAGCTCGCCCTCTTTCAGGCGGTGTTTGCCCGGCGTGCGACCATTACCAGCGACCGGCGCATGAAGGCCCTGGATGCCTATGAGGCGGCCAGCCTCGGCAGGCCCACGGTCGAGGGCGCTTTGCATGTCTTCCTCGACACCGATTTCGATCTTTACATCAATGGCGGGGAGGGCTGGCGCAATTATGCCGCGTTCTGCGCCCAGCTCGCCAACACCCTCGAAGGGGCGCCCCTCTTCGACCAGTATTTTGATCCGGTGGTGCTGCGCCTGATCGAGATCCTCAAGAAGGCGCTGCCCGAGCTGCCCGAAGAAGATATCTTCTGGGGCTATCACTTCGTCACCGGCAGCCTCATGCATTCGCTGGCGCGCAGCGGGCGTATCGACCGCCTCTCCAAGGGCCTGTGCAGGTCGGGGGATTTTCCGGCCGTGCGCGCGCGCATGGCCGAGTTCATGGCCGCAGGCTTTCATGCCCTGAGGGCCCAGAAAAAAGACGCGGCCGCGGCCCCCCGGCACAGAGCGCGCAAGGCCTGATCCTGAAAGCCCATGGCGTCGCGGCGCGCAGCGTAGCGGAGCGAATCAGCTGTGACAAGAATGAGCCCGCGGCCGCGCGCAAGGGGGCAAAAGAGCCCGCCAGCTGCGTCCCTGGCGCAGGTTTGGGCGCCAAATCGGCACTGCCGAGAGACAAATCGCGCCCTTGCGTCGTCCGCGCCACACCCGCCAAAAGGCCCAGGGTGCGGTTCCCTCGCAAGATCAGTTGCGCCCATTTTACAGGCTTTTATGCACGAAACTCGGTCTTCTGCGGGGTCTGGCGCTGCATTGCACGCAGGCCGCAGAACGGGCTTTGGCCCCCTCTTTGGACCTTGCGGCAGAAGATCCTAACCTCTTGGTAATCCCTTCCAGACTCAGGGGCTTGACATCCGCGCCAACAAGGCAGATCTGACGTTTTGTCGCAGCGGTTCTGGCTTGCTTCTTCGCGTATGCAAGATCATCCACCTGCGGGCGACGACCTTCGTTGGCACAGATGCCCGGAGGCCAGATTCCACCAAAACAACTGTCCTGGTGTGACATGTCCAGCTGGGCCTTCCGCGCAAATCAGGTCTTTGACCGCTTTTTCATGAACCGTCAGATTCGTGACGCCGAAGTCGCCATCGGCAATGTGCTGCGTTTTGGCGTTCTCACCAGTCTCGTCGTCCTTCTGATCGGGATTGTTTATTTCTACAGCCTGCGGTTGCTGGGCGTGCTCCACCACCCGATGTTTCCCGACACGCTGGCGGGGGTGATCAACGGGCTGATCCATGGAGACTCGGTCTCCATCATCATGCTGGGCCTCGTCATTCTCCTCGCCACCCCGGTGCTGCGGGTCGCCGTCTCGATCGTCGCCTTCGCCATTGAGGAAGATCGTACCTACGTCATCATCACCAGCATCGTCCTTGCCATTCTGCTCTTCAGCATTTTCGGGGTCGGCGGGCTCATGGGCCAGCCACAGCCGACGCTGGTGCAGGATGACAATCTGTTCTTCTTCTTCGCCGTGCTGGCGAGTTCGCTCTTTGCCGGCTTCGTCGGTTCGCTCGTGGGGCTGGGCGGCGGGGTCTTCATCGTTCCCATCCTCACCCTCATCTTTCACGTCAATTTCACGGCCGCGATCGGCGCTTCGATCGTCTCGGTCATTGCTACCTCCTCGGGCGCTGCTGCAGCCTATGTCAAGGATCGCATGACCAATCTCAGGGTGGGCATGTTCCTCGAAGTGGCCACCACCCTTGGCGCCATCTGCGGAGCGCTATTGACCACGGTACTGAACGCCTCCGTGCTCTTCGTCGTCTTCGGTGTGGTGCTGCTGATCTCGGCGGCCCCCCTCATCATGCGCCTGGGCGAGGAACTTCCGGTCGGCGTCGTCAATCACAAATGGGCCGCGCCGCTGCATCTGCCCTCAAGCTATCCGGATTTTCGCACCAAGCAGGACGTGGCCTACAACGTCGCCCATGTGCGCTGGGGCTTCAGCATGATGTATATCGCGGGGCTGGTGTCCGGGCTTTTGGGCATCGGCAGCGGCACCTTCAAGGTCCTGGCCCTCGATACCGCAATGCGCCTGCCCATGAAGGTCTCGACCACAACCAGCAATTTCATGATCGGCGTCACCGCCGCAGCGTCGGCCGGGATTTTCTTTCAGCGCGGCGCCATCGATCCGGTCGTCGCTGCGCCCGTCGCCATTGGCGTTCTGGCCGGGGCCACCCTTGGGGCCAAGTCGATCTCCCGCATCTCCAATGTCTGGCTGAAGAAGCTGTTTGTGCCGGTGATCGTGCTCGTCGCGATCAACATGCTGGCCCGCGGCCTCGGCTGGATCTGAAGCGGCCCAAGCGCCGCTTTCCAGGCTCTTACGAGCTCATCAGCAACGGCACGAAACTGTCCTGGATCAGCCGGCTTGAGGTTCCTGGTATCAGCCAGTTGAGGATCTCACCGCGGCGGAAGGCACCCATGACGATGCCGTCCGAGGCGGTCTTGCGGGCCTCGTCCAAAAGCACGTCCGCGGTCCGGCGGCCCTCGCCATCGACCCGGCGATAAACCGCATGGGGAGCGATGGTGGCCAGCGCCTCGCGGGCGGCATCAAGCCCGGCCTCCTCCTGGTTGACTGCCACCACCTCGACATGGCCGGCAGCCGAGAGGAAGGAGCTGAACGCAGTCAGCGAACGGCGCAGCGGGGCGACATCCTCCCAGCCGACCAGAAGCCGGCCGCCGAAGGCGCCAGACCATTGCGGCGGGATCATCACCACCGGATGTCCCGAGCGCAGCAACGCCGCCCGCAGCACGTCGCGATGCCCCAGAGGCTGGGTATGGGGCGAGGCCAGCACCACGAGCCGGGCCTTGCTCCGGTAACGACGCATCACATGCCACTCATCGCCCTCAAAGAGATCAAAGGGGGCATCGATGCCGCTCACCTGCGCCCAGTCCTTGACGATCTCGCGTAAGGACTGGGTCTGCTTCTGCTCGAACTCGCCCAGATGCTCGGTCTCATATTCGGAGAGCTGTTCCTGGGAGGGAAGGACAATGGAGCCTGGGCCAATCTGCACATGCGCAAGGCGCAGGGGCAGGCCAAGGCGCTGGGCAACGGCCGCGCCATTATCCAGACACTGCTTGGCGCCTTCGGTCGATGCAAGAAAGATGAGTACGTATTTGGGATCCATGGGGGCAAGCTTAGGCTACGATCAGCGGCCGGAGCAAGTATCACCCCATAGGGACAGCAGTGCTCAATGCGAATGAATCTCAATTTCTGGCTTTGCTGGCAGCTAACGTGCGGCGGATTGACTCGCTGCAGCTGGCGGGGGCTTGGCCAGAGCGAGGTTGTCTGATTCGAAGGAGCTATTTGCAGCGCCATCACACCGATATCAGGCTCCAGCTTCGCACCGGCTTCCCCAGTTTCCACCCCAATCAGCGCGCGCAAAATCGGGCCCGGCCTTGGCACCCTGTCTCTCAGCTCTCTTTCTTATGATGTCACTTTGTCGTCGCGGGCTTCGCCAGCCTGCATGTCGCAGACCTTGTCAAAGATAATGGTCGCAAGATGAGCACTGGCCGATTTGACCACCTGCCAGTAATGCCACCTGGCATCGAGATTTTTATATTCACGGAGTTCGGTGCCTTCCAGATCGTAAGGCAGAGGATTTGCAAGCTGCGCTTGTAGCTGCTGAAGCGGCGATTCAGCGTTTTCCTGCTGATAAATGCGGTCAAACCCTTGCAGCGCATGTGCCACCTTCTCAGCACCCATCCGATCCGCCAATGCCACAAAGTCAAGGTAATCTCTGGTCGCGTTGCGCTTGAGGATCAGCACGCCCTTAATGCGTAAAAGCTCAGCCTCCGTCGGTAGCGTAATCCGCGCCCCCTTAAAGTCGACCACCTCCGTCTCCAGAGGTTCAGCGCGGATCAGCTGACGAATGCCGGTCTCGATCCCATCAAGGCTTCCGAGAATTTGTACCGGTCGCTGTACGCGCGCCGTCGTCCACCCAGCTACAGACTCCAGCTGCGCGAGAACCTCGTCAAAGCGGTGACGAAGATCGGTCAAAACATGATCAGCGTCACGCGAGTAGCGATGTGCAGCGTGGATTGCTGAGGCGGTACCGCCAACCAGCACTGCATCCGGCAGAATACGCTGCAGTCGCGCCGCCGAGGACAGGACGAGCTCCCAATCAGGCAGCGGCGCGGTGCTCTTCGGCATAGTGCATCCAGAAATGATGTCGCTGGGCAGTGGGATCTGACATATACGGACCGCAGACCTGCACAACCTTATCCAATAAAGTACGGTCGGACAAAGCTACCTGACGCAGTTCAGCCCAGTCACGCCATCGGCCGCGAGAAATAATGTCATCGATAGCAGCGAGAGTTAAACGCTGATGATTGAGGTGACGATGACGCATTTGTATCCACACGCTTTTCAGTTTAACATAGATTTAGATTATGTGCCAAGTATCAGAATTGCCGGGCAGCAGTTCTCAATGCGAATGAATCTCAATTTCTGACTTTGCTGGCAGTTGACGTGCGGCTGATTGACTCGCTGCAGCTGGCGGGGGCTTGGCCAGAGCGAGGTTGTCTGCTTCGAC
>JAKAVI010000281.1 GCA_021817355.1 Pseudomonadota bacterium
TCCGATCTCCACTGTTCTGCGCTTTTTCGACAGCGCTGAGACGGGCTTCGTCGGCATCGACCCGACTTTTGAGAGTGCCGAGGCGGCGTTCCAGGGCGGCGAAGCTGGCAGCCGCGGCTTGAGGTGCGCGTCCGGCGGCCAGCTGGCCGACCTGCCGTTCAAGGGCGCTGACGCGATCGGACATGGCGGTTTCATCGGCGCCGCGGCCGGTAATCCAGGGCCAGTAGACGACGATGAGGGCACCACCTACCGCGGCGAGAATGAGCAGGATGATCCAGCCTATCGCGGCTTCGGTGGCATCAACCAAAGGATGACGGCGACGCTCCGGCGCGCTCGTCCCGTCCGGGCCTTCCGGCTGGGGAATCGCGCTAAAGGCCGGCCGCGGCGCGGTCTCTTCGGTAGGCCGGTGCGGTTCTGCGTCCGTCATCCCTTCCCACTCTTTGGCAGGCTGTAAATCTATAGGGGTGGGGTTGGCCCGGAACAAGCTTGCCCACACGAATAGACTTTAACCGGAACCATCGCGGCATGAGCAGAGCCATCATGCCGCGATGCGCACTCTGTGGGGCGATGCGCCGTGCGGTGGCCCCGACCTTCAGGCCAAAGCCGTGCAAGATACCTCGCAGTCTCAGCTACGCATCGCATAATTTGCCCTGATTCAGGGTGGATGTCCTCAGCGCACCGGGGGGAGAGCGGGCCATGCCTCGCCTGGGCAACCCCCGGCCACCTGAGCGTCCCTTTTACAGACAGAAGGACAGACGCACAGTTTCCAGGCCAAGCTCGGGGAGCCAGCCGACCAACGTCCAGGGTTCCGAGGCCGCCTTGCCCACCCGGATTGGCAGGGCCCCGTTCCTCCCATAATGCACGTGAACTTTCTAAGGAGGGGTCAGTGTTGGCAAAGTGCTCGATGGCTGTCTGCGTTGAAGCCAGGAAAGCGCCACCCCCACTGCGCAGAACCATCAGCCCAAGGAACTGCCATCCGTCTCATGAGCCCCGGCACGCCGGTCCCGGTTACCCCATCTGCTAACAGATAATGGTGCCTTGGCTTGATCGGGACTGCGCGCGCCCGCTATAAAGTTTGGCCGCAAAATGGTTCCATTATCGCTTGGCGAGCGACTGGCGCCGTTTGCGAGCAGACAAGCCAAACGAGCCGATTTGGCAATGCCTCCCGACTAAGCGCTTTTTTTGGAACTGAACTTCACGCAGGGGATCGGGATGCTTGCATTGTTCAGCAACACGAGACATGCATCGGGGTAGCTATGGTAGACATTCAAGATACGGTATTCGGGTTCATTGCGAAGGAAGCAAAGGTGGATGCTTCTACACTGACGCGGGAGACGCGATTTTCCGATTTGAATGTTGATTCGCTCGACGTGGTGGAAATGATCTTCCAGATTGAGGAGAAGTTCGATATTTCCATTCCGTATAATGCCAACGACACCTCGGCTGACGGCATCGCTCTGAATACGCTGGGCGAAGTTGTCGATCTGGTTGATAGGCTCGTCAACAAGGCGGACACACAGGGGGTCGTGTAAATGCTCGCGGGGTACACCGGAGCCGGCGCGCAGTGCCATCACCTTCAGGCAAGAGATCGCTGACATGCACCGTGTCGCCGTTACCGGCATGGGTAGTATTTCCGCGCTCGGGCACAACAGCGCTGTCATGGCCGAAGGCCTGAGGCGGGGACAGACGGTGATTGGTCCCTTGAAAACGATGCCGACGGATGCGCTACAAATCAAAATTGGCGGCGAGGTCCCGGATTTTGATCCCCTCCAGCATTTCACTGACAAGCAGGTTGGTCTGCTCGACCGCAACGCACAGCTGGCCCTCGTTGCCGCGCGCGAAGCCGCGCGGCAGAGCGGGCTCGACTTCCGGGGAAAGCTGGGGACGCGCACGGCAGCTATCATCGGCTCCGGCGTGGGGGGGATGGGAACGCTCGACGATTCGTTCCGCCGCCTGTATCTCGAACAGGCAAAGCGTTTCTTCCCTTTCGTTATTCCAAAATTGATGGTGAGTGCGGCGGTCAGCCATGTGACGATGGATTTGGGTATTACCGGTCCCTCGTTCACGGTCGCCAGCGCCTGCAGTTCAGCCAATCATGCGATCGGCACGGCCTTTCAACTGGTGCGCGCCGGGGCGGTGGACGCGGCGGTGACCGGTGGTACGGAATCGGTGTTCACGCTGGGAACGATGAAGGCATGGGAAGCGATGCGCATTCTGGCACCGGACATGTGCAAGCCGTTTACCCGCGACCGCAAGGGGTTGGTTATCGGAGAAGGTGCAGCCGCGCTGGTGCTGGAAAACTGGAGCCATGCTAGGGCCCGCGGGGCCGCAATTTTGGGCGAAATCATCGGATTTGGCGCCAGCGCGGATGCCGGAGACATTGTGCTGCCGTCCCAGGGCGGCGCCGAGGCGGCCATGCGGGCATGCCTGGAGAGCGCCGAATTGGCCCCCGAAGATGTTGAATACATCAATGCCCATGGGACGGGTACGAAAATGAACGACGTCACCGAGACCAAGGCCATTCGCGCCGTCTTCGGATCGCATGCCGACAAACTTGCCGTTTCGTCCACCAAATCGATAATCGGGCACTCCCTGGGCGCCGCGGGCGCGCTGGAACTTGTTGCGACCTTTCTGGCCATGGCCGGCGGGTTCATTCCGCCGACCGCCAATTTCGACACGCCTGATCCGGAATGCGACCTGGACTATGTTCCGAACAAGACGCGAGCGGTGGAGGTCAATGTCGCGCTGTCAAACTCCTTTGCCTTCGGCGGATTGAACGCGGTTCTTGCGGTCCGGCGCGGCATGTGAGGATGAAGGCTGTCCAGCTTGCTATGGACAAAGTCTCATGATGAAGTCGCATTGTAAAACGGAGTGACAGCGTGTCCGGCACCAACTTCAACCGAAATGAAACGCCCACAGTCGATGCGACGGAAGTCTGGCTGAATCGGCTGTCCATCTGCTTGCCGCTCGTATTCCTGATCGGAGCGCCGGCGGTCATCATTACGCGTATCGTTTACTTCCACTACTATCCCAGCGAATTCGTCAACACGTCGCCGACGATCAGTGGAACTGCGTCACAGCCCCCGGCGGACTATCTCTTTGAAATCTGCATGATGCCGGTGGTGGCCTGCATTTTTATTGCCTGGACGCTAAATTTGCTGCGCAATACCCGGCGCCTGGCACATACGAAGCGCAGCGGGATAAGCATCCTTGGCCCGACGATCCTGAACTGGCTTTCGTGCACTGCTGGTATATGTGCCGGAGTGTTTCTGGGGTTGGTAGCGATATACAACCTGAGACAGGGCCACGACGTTCACATGTTCGGTTCGTGGGCATTCTATATCAGCCAATCGTTTTCCATTGTCTTCGACATCCTGTTTGTATTGTGGATGCGAAAACTTACGGTCGACAGCGGGATGGAAAAATCCGATTTCTGGGCACGTGTTGCGGTGGCGTCCGGGGTGTTCGTCGGATCGTTCTTCTTCCTCTACATGTACGAAACAAAGGACTACGCACCACCGCAGACCCAATATACCATCCAGCTCATCTACATCGCGTCGGAGTACGTCGTTTGTCTGCTGTTCCTGCTTTATCCGGCGATCGCGTATCGAGAGATGCGCAGGCATTTCGCCCAGCTGGCAGCATGGCACCCTGAGAGCTGATGCTCCCGGCCTAGGAATTTCTGAGCGTATCCGTGTCGGCCGAGTGCCTGAGGATGAGTTTTCGCGCCCGCCAAAATCTCTGCAGTGCCGTCAAATGCGTGCCCGCGGCCAGAACGACGAGACCGGCAAAAAGGACGTGTCCGCCAAGCGCGGCCGGCAACGGAATGAAGGGATCAAGGATCAGGGCGGCGGTCAGGATCAGCAGGCGTTCGAGCCGCTCCAGAAGGTCTGGCCAGGCATCATTGTCGATCGGCACCTCGACGGCCGTTCGCGCCTTGTTGTAGCTGGTCAGAAGCGAGCCGCTGAGTGCCAGAAAGGACAGAGCCCACCAGCCTGTGACCCAGGCGATCACGAAATAGATTGCGACTTCCTGATAACGGTCGACGACGGCGTCCAGATAGCCGCCGAAACGTGACGCGGTATTGGTCAGCCGCGCTACTGCGCCATCGATACCGTCGAAAATGAGAGATGCCGCCAAGCCCAGGCCGAAAACGAGGGGACTGCGATGGAGCGGGTAGGCTGCGCAATTGCCCAGAACGAAGACGAGACCGAGTAGCGTCACCTGATTGGGTGACAGTCCGGCCGCGACGAAGACGCCCGCCAAAGCATTCCAAAGTCTGTTGGTGAAGGCTTTATAATTGCCGTCGATCATAGCCCGTTTCAGCCCGCCCAGGCGGGGTTGCCTTTCGTTCCGCGCGTTCAATACCACGGACGAACGCGGGCATAAAACGCCGCAAATATTTAGAAGCGCTCCAGCTGAAAGACGGATGCGGCCCGATCCGGATAGATGGTGTTGCCACCGTGCGTCATGAGGGCCGCCGATCGCAAGTCGCCATACCATCTTTCGGCAACCGCAGGGACCATGGCGCTGGCGCGTGCGCCGCACATCTGGGCGGACATTCTGATCGCGGCGATAGGCTCAATGCTCGCTGGACATTGCACCAGCCGCAGGCGTGTGGCGAGCGACATGGCACGCCACCAATCCTCGGGAGGTTGCTCAACCCAGCGAGATTGCGGGAAATGGACGGGAGAGGAGCAGAGGGCAGCGGCCTGAACCGCACCGTCCGCAGCGAATATCCCAGCCTTGACGGAAGAGGTTCCGAAGTCATATCCAAGTACCAGATCAGTATCTGCCACCACCCCGCTTCGAATGCGCCGGAGCAGGTTCAAATCATATCCAGGTGTTACCTTCCAGAATTACAGGGCACCCAGAAAAGACGGCACCAGCACCATGATATGGCCAATCGCCATACCGCCCGCTGCCATCGGGGCATTCGTTGGCGCCTATAACTATCTGGAGGGCGAACGGCTGCTCCACGACATCGCCTACGAATACAGTCTGGCGCGTTCCGATCTTTTGACCCTCGACAGGCAGTGCGCAAATCGCACATTCCGTGCCGACGTCATCGTTAGCCTTACCACGATTCCCAGCCGCATCGACTTTATTGGCGAAACCCTCAAAAGCCTGATGGCGCAGACGTGTGCGCCACGAGAAATACGGCTCAACCTGCCCGCAACCAGCATTCGCGAAAAACAGGCCTACGTTATTCCGCAATGGCTCAAGGAGCTCCTCTCGGTCAAATTGGTTCGCTGCGAGGACTGGGGACCGGCAACAAAACTCCTGCCGACGGTGAGCACCTGCAACGCCGACCAACTCATTCTTGTGGTTGACGACGACCGCATTTACGCACCCAATACGATAGAGGTTCTCGAAGCTGCAGCCCGATCCGAGCCCGGCACTGCATTCGGACTTGGTGGCTGGATCGCTCCCGTCGACCTCGTCGATTGTCCGACGACACTTTTCTCGAACGTGTTTCAGATGCCGCCGGCACCGCTGAGAACCGCAAGGCTAAAGAGGCGCGTCCCCGTCGACATTCTTCAGGGCTTCGCCGGATACATCGTACGTCCGCGCTTCTTCGATCTTAGTCTCCTCACAGACTATTCCAAGGCGCCGGCGGCAGCCTTTTTTGTTGACGATGTTTGGATCAGCGCGCATTGCCAAGCACCGAAATATGTCATACCGAGCCGCGCCACGAATTTTCTCCGTAAGCGACGGGCTCGTCTCTACAAAGAGACAAGCCTCGGCTGGATCAACCGCGGCGGAGGTGATGACGCAGCGCGCAACAATACGATCATGCTCAAATATTTCGCATCCACGTGGCAAATTGGCGGCTTGGCACGATCGGCACAAGCCGAAGCGAAATAACGCGGGCATTTCAGGGGGTTGCAGCGACTAACACGAGCAGTGATGATGCCTACCAGGCAGTCGTCCAACAAAGTCATCGGCTTTGTTCGCGGCCCTGCGAATTCCATGTGGGCGATTTTCAGTGAAAGTGTGGGACCAAGTGCCCAAGCGTGGCGAAACAGGAAGGGCATGTTCAGTTGGACTACGCCAGTCGTCGGCACGCCACATCATATCCATGGCTCAGTGCCGACTTTATTCCAGAAGCCAATAACAGCGGATCATGGGTTCGATAAAGCTCAAGGAATAACCTCAGCAAGATGATATAGATGCGTATCTTTTGCCCGCGCTTTCCACCGATCTGGTGCCGGCTCCCGACAATGATGATGACGGAGCCATTTTCTCCCTGCCGGAAAACGGCAAAGACCACTTGGATCGGATCTTTTGACCCCTTCGATTGAAGGCTGCGATGCAAGGCCTTGCCGCCGGTCGCGATAACCTCGGCCAGCGCCTTGGTTAGAGCTGTTCCCCAGCTTAAGCTGCAGCGTTCGAAAGCATGAGGCTGGAGCGAAGTAAAGCTATCCCCCATAGTGTCATGAGGAGAGATACTTCATTGGCTGGAAATCACCCGGACGTTGGGCTAGGCTCATCATGAAAGAGGGCCGAGAGCGTCCGTCAAACGTCAATTTTATGGGCACATAAACCTGACCAAAGTTGTGTCCTAGAGCCGGATTATTGCGTGATCCATGACAGACGACGTTGAGCGCGACAACGCCTTCACGAAGATAGACATCGTCCAGGCAAAAAAGGCGGTCATTCTGGCTGCCGGGGTCGGCAGACGCCTGGGGCCATGGTCCGGTCGGCACCCCAAGGCGCTCCTGCAAGTTGGCGGCATACCGCTACTCGAACGCAGTCTCTTGTGTTTGCGCGATCATGGGGTGAGCCATGTCGTTCTTGTTGTGGGGCACTTGCAGGAACAAATGCAGGCGTTCGTTCGGGACCGCTTTCCCGACCTTCACGTCGACTATGTGGTATCTGACCGTTATGCGACGACCAATAATTCCTATTCATTGTGGCTGGCCCGCGACCACCTCACCGAAGATGTCCTGCTTCTTGAATCCGACTTACTCTATGTGCCGGAGTTGATCGACCGCATCCAGAGGGGCCCTGAGCCCAACCAGGTGGCCATTGCCCGCTACACTCCCGGCATGGATGGAACCGTAGTTCGTTTGGATGGGGCCGGCGACGTGTCGCAATTGATCGAAGGAAAGGAACAGGGAGAGGATTTCGATTATTCCGACACTTTCAAGACTGTGAACATCTATCGCCTATCGCAGGACTATTTGCGTCGCGAGTTCGTTCCCGCGCTGGATGAGGCTATCGGTGCTGGGCGTGTCAATGATTACTATGAGCTTGTCTTCAAGACGAGCCTTGGCAAGGATCAATGGAAATTTCACGGGCTGGATTGCAGCGACATCTTCTGGAGCGAGATTGACGACTGGATCGACTGGAGTAACACCGAATATGCCGGCAAAACTCCCCAACAGCGTCTTGATACGATCAACGGCGAATATGGCGGATTATGGCGCCATGGAGTGCGCGATCACACCTATCTCTACAATCCGCACTTTCCCCCTGAGGACATGTGGCGACGCATGGTTCGCGATTTTCGCGACACGGTTAAGCAGTATCCCGTCGGTCAGTCGGCGCTTGCCGAGATAGTCAGTCATGCTTTGGATCTGGATGCCGGGAATTTGACAATCGCCAATGGTGCATCAGAGATCATAAAAATTATCTGCGGCAGACTGGGGCGCCGCATCGTCGTGCCAGTTCCCACATTCGACGAATATGTCCATGCGACGCTGCAAGGCGATCTCACAAAATTCGTACTGCCGGCACCGGATTTTCGTCTGGATATCGAGGCCTTTGGGAACGTCGCGATCCGTGATAACGCCGACATCGCAATCGTAGTCTCACCCAACAATCCAACCGCGCTAGCGACGCCCCGCGGCGACCTCTTGCGCCTTGCGGACAGATTATCTCAAGCCGGTATTCTCCTGCTCGTGGACGAATCGTTTGTG
>JAKAVI010000207.1 GCA_021817355.1 Pseudomonadota bacterium
GCGCGGCCGCGGGCCTGTTTGATGTCTCGCATATGGGCCAGCGTCAGCTTGTCGGGCCAGACCATGCCACCGCTGCCAGGGCGCTGGAGGCGCTCACTCCCGGCGACATCGCTGGCCTCGGGGTTGGACGGATGCGCTACACCATGCTGCTCAACGAGGAGGGGGGCATGGTGGATGACCTGATGGTCACACGTACGGCCGGGGAAGGCCGGCTTGGCCTGGTTTTCAATGGTGCGCGCAAAGCGGTAGATGATGCCTATGTGCGGGCGCGCCTACCTTCGGCAGTGGAACTTTTGGCCTTTGAAGACCGTGCCTTGTTGGCCCTGCAAGGCCCCAAGGCGGCCGCCGCGCTGGGGCGCCATTGTCCGCAGGCAGAGGCGCTGTCCTTCATGTCCGCCACCGCGGCAAGCTTTGACGGGACTGCCTGTCACATCTCCCGTTCAGGCTACACCGGTGAAGACGGTTTTGAGATTTCGGTGCGCGCCGACGGCGCCGAGAAAGTAGCTCGCGCATTGCTTGCTGAGCCTGAGGTTCTGCCGATCGGACTGGGTGCGCGGGATTCCTTGCGCCTGGAGGCCGGGCTCTGTCTTTACGGTCATGATATCGATGAGACCACAAGTCCGGTGGAAGCCAATCTGGTCTGGGCCATCGCCAAGCGGCGTAAGGTCGAACAGGATTTTCCCGCCGCGCGCAAGATCATGGGGCAGTTGTTCGACGGTGCATCGCGCCGGCGCGTAGGTTTGCGTCTTGCCGGACGAGCCCCTGCGCGCGAGGGTGCCGACATTGCAAATGGCAGCGGTCAGATCATCGGTCGCGTCACCTCAGGCGGATTTTCGCCCACGCTCAACGCTCCGATCGCCATGGGCTATGTGGCGCCGGCCTTTGCCGGGGACGGCTGCGAGCTCGACATCATGGTTCGGGGCAAGGCGCTTGCTGCGCATGTTGCGCCGCTGCCATTCGTACCCAGTCGTTACAAACGTTAAGAGGAAGAGATGAGCGAGACCCGATTTAGCAAGGACCATGAATGGGTACGGCTGGAGGGCGACATCGCCACCATTGGCATCACCCGCCACGCAGCTGAACAACTCGGTGATGTGGTGTTTGTCGAGTTGCCGGAGGTAGGCCGTAGGCTGGAGGTACATGGCGAAGCTGCGGTCGTGGAAAGCGTCAAGGCCGCCTCGGATGTATTTGCCCCTGTGGGCGGTGAGGTTCTGCAGGTCAATGCGGCGCTTGCCGACGATCCGGCCGGCGTTAACGCCGATCCGGAGGGCGCCGGCTGGTTCTTCAAGCTCAGAATTGCTGACCGCGGCGAGTTCGAAGGTCTGATGCGGCAGGGTGAATATGATGCCTTGGTGAAGGAAGCCTGAGTCCATGCGCTATTTGCCTTTGACGCGCGACGACCGCAAAGCGATGCTGGCACGCATCGGTGCGAAAAACATCGATGATCTCTTTGTCGACGTTCCCTCTTCTGCGGTCGTTGGCCGCGAGCGCTTTGCACTGCCCGATGGCCTCGGAGAACTTGAGGTCGAGCGTCACCTGTCCAGGCTTGCGGCCAAGAACATGGCGGCGGGATCAGCAGCCTTTTTTTGCGGTTCAGGCGCTTACCGGCACCATGTGCCGGCTAGTGTTGATCATTTGATCCAGCGTTCCGAATTTCTGACGTCCTACACTCCCTATCAGCCGGAAATCAGCCAGGGCACGCTGCAATACCTGTTTGAGTTTCAGACCCAGGTAGCGATGCTGACGGGCATGGAGGTGGCCAATGCGTCCCTCTATGATGGCTCAACTGCAGCGGCTGAGGCGGTCGAGATGGCTCGACGTGTCACCCGGCGCGCCAAAGTGGTGCTCGGTGGCGGTCTTCATCCCCACTATGCGGCCACCATCACAACCCTGGCGCAGTTGTCCGGTGGCGAAATCCTAGCGGCGCCGCGCCGTCCTGGCCAGAGTGAAGATCTCGCACATCTGATTGACGGCGAGACGGCCTGTGTGGTCGTACAGAGCCCAGACGTTTTCGGCCTTTTGCACGATCTGCGGCCCCTCGCTGAGGTGGCCCATGCCAAGGGGGCATTGCTGATCGCGGTGTTGAACGAGGTGGTTTCACTTGGACTCGTCGAGGCGCCCGGGGCCATGGGTGCCGATATCGTCGCTGCGGAAGGCCAGTCGATCGGCAATGGTCTAAATTTTGGCGGACCCTATGTCGGGCTATTTGCGACACGGGAAAAATTCCTGCGCCAGATACCGGGGCGGCTTGCTGGTGAAACCTTGGATGCGGCGGGACGCCGAGGCTATGTGTTGACCCTCTCCACCCGCGAGCAGCATATTCGCCGGGAAAAGGCCACAAGCAATATCTGTACCAATTCGGGACTGTGCGCGTTGGCTTTCACCATCCATCTGTCGCTTCTGGGCGAAGAGGGTTTTGTTCGTCTGGCCCAGCTCAATCACGCCCGCGCGGTCCTGCTGGCCGAGCGGCTTGCGGCAATCCGGGGCGTGGAGCTTGTCACCCAGAATTTCTTCAACGAATTTACGCTGCGCCTGACGCGGCCGGCCGAGGCAGTGATCGATGACTTGGTACAGGAGAATGTCCTTGGGGGGGTGCCGGCCAGTCGGTTGTTCCCCGGTGACCGCGCCGCCCAACCGCTGCTGATCGTGGCGGCGACCGAAACCAATTCGAGCGACGATATAGAGGCCTACGCTTACGCTCTTGCCAAGGTGCTCTCATGACCATGAACAATCAGGGCCGTTCGACCACCCCGGGCATCGCTGGCGCGACGCTACCTGCGACGCTGTCAGGTGATTATGGCCTCGATCACGAGGAGAAGCTGATTTTCGAGCTCGGCCGAGGCGGTATCTGTGGGGTCGATCTGCCCGAGGCGCCGGCCCATGCCGCGCGCCTTGGCGGGCTCGAGCGGCGGCAGAAGATCGGGCTGCCCGGTCTTTCCGAGCCCGAAGTGGTGCGCCATTACGTAAGGCTGTCGCGCAACAATTACGCAATTGATGCTGGGCTTTATCCCTTGGGCTCCTGCACTATGAAGCATAATCCGCGACTGAACGAGAAGATGGCGCGGCTACCGGGATTTTCCGACCTGCACCCGCTGCAGCCCCAAAAGACCGTCCAGGGCGCGCTGCAGCTGATCCAGGAGCTGATGCACTGGTTGATGGAACTGACGGGGATGCCTGCGGTGGCGATGTCGCCTAAGGCAGGCGCGCATGGCGAACTCTGCGGCATGCTGGCGATCAAGGCAGCGATCGCCGCCCGCGCAGAGCACCGGCCACGTGTCCTTGTTCCGGAGTCTGCCCATGGCACGAATCCGGCGACGGCGGCATTTGCCGGTTTTCGTGTCGACGAGATCCCGGCCAGCGGCGACGGCCATGTCAATATCGAGGCGCTGCGCGCTAAGCTCAATACCGACGTGGCCGCCATCATGCTCACCAATCCCAACACCTGTGGTCTGTTCGAGCGGAGCATCCTTGAGGTTGCGGACGCGGTGCATGATGTGGGCGCCTTCTTCTATTGCGACGGGGCTAATTTCAACGCCATCGCCGGGCGGGTGCGCCCCGGTGATCTTGGGGTCGATGCCATGCACATCAACCTGCATAAAACATTTTCAACTCCGCATGGCGGCGGTGGTCCGGGCGCAGGGCCGGTCGTGTTGTCCAAGGCCCTGGCACCTTTTGCGCCACTGCCGCTTCTTGTCAGCGACGCGCACGGGCTGCGGCTGATCGAAGATGGCTCCGCGCTACCCGGCGACTGCGACCCCTTCGGACGCATGTGCGCCTTCCACGGCCAGATGGGTATGTTCGTACGTGCGCTCAGCTACATGCTCAGCCATGGTGCTGATGGCATACGACAGGCCAGCGAGGACGCCGTGCTGTCGGCAAATTATGTGCTTGCCTCACTCAAGAATGTCATGACCGCCCCCTTTGGAGAGGGACCGTGCATGCATGAGGCGCTGTTTGACGACAGCTTCCTCGCTGATACCGGTGTCACCACGCTCGATTTCGCCAAGGCGATGATCGATGAAGGGTACCATCCCATGACCATGTATTTTCCGCTCGTCGTTCACGGCGCGATGCTGGTTGAACCGACCGAGTCAGAATCCAGGGAATCGCTGGACCGTTTCATTGCGGTTCTGCGTGGACTTGCGGAGGATGCCAAAGCAGGTCGGACCGAGCGTTTTGCCGGCGCCCCCCATTATGCACCTCGCAACCGCCTCGATGAGACGGCGGCAGCACGCAAACCGGTCCTGCGCTGGTCTCCTCCGGGGTTGGCAGAAGCCGCCGAATAGACGGTCTGGGTGGGCCGTATGTGCAGAGACCACGGCGAGGCGCGTGGCGGTGGAGGAGGTTCAATATCAAACCGGCGATCTGGGAGATGCCCGCCGCAGCTTCGGAGCTCGCGATGGCCTATCGCTTTTCTGGTGTTTCCTCTGCGCCCTTCCATGCTCAGTTCAATGCGGATGTCGCCGAAGGGCATGAGGCGAAGGCATCGCTTGCCTGTCTGTTGGCGCGGACGGACATTGCCTGTGTGCACACCCACAATGCCAAGCGGGAATGCTTTTCCTGCAAGGGGGGGGGCCCCGCGCCGGTTAGATCTAACAGACGGCCGCAGCTGCCTGCGGCCGTCTGCCCGCCGCATTTTAGGACCGTCAGCTGCAGCCGCTGGTCGAGCCGCAGGTATTGCACTTCATGCATGTGCCATTACGCACCAAGGTGAAGTTGCCGCAGGAGCCGCAGGCATCACCCTCATAACCTTTCATGCGCGCCTCAGCCGAACGGCGGGCATATAGCTCCTTTTCGCCGCCGTGGTGACTGTTGCCGTCATTCCCGATTTTAGCAGAGGCTTCGAGCACACTTGCGCGTATCTCGTTGAGGGTTTGGTGGACCTCTTCGTCCGCGTTGAAGAACGCGTGGACCTCCGGATCCTCATTAAGGGCGTGCACATGGTCCGGAACCGCGGCATGTTCGGCATGAAGCTCGAGCTTGCGCGCTGCACCACCCTCAAGGACGATGAGGCTCTTGCCGCGCACGAAGCCGCTCGACACCGCGCGGGCCAGTTCAGCCGGCGCACGCGATGGTTGGGTGGCGTCACCGTGACCGAGATCCTCATCCTTGGCTGGCGGCACATGGGCGAGATCGTTACGCCCGAGGTAGGAAACCGCCAGTTCGCGGAAAATGTAATCCAGAATGCTGGTGGCGTTCTTGATGGAGTCATTGCCAATGACGATGCCCGCTGGCTCAAAGCGCGTAAAGGTGAAGGCCTCCACGAACTCCTCAAGCGGTACGCCATATTGCAGACCGATGGAAATCGCGATGGCGAAATTGTTCATCAGCGAGCGGAAGGCTGCACCTTCCTTGTGCATGTCGATGAAGATCTCCCCAGGACGGCCATCTTCGTATTCGCCGGTGCGCAGATAGACCTTGTGGCCGCCAACCACCGCCTTCTGGGTGTAGCCCTTGCGGCGATGCGGCAGCTTTTCACGCTCATGGCGTTGCTCATGGATGACGCGTTCGACGATCCGTTCGACGATGCGCTCGGCGACAATGGTGGAGCGCTGCGCTGCTGGCGCGGCATTGATCGTCTCCAGCTCTTCCTCATCCTCATCGTCTTCGATGGCCAGTACCGAGGACGCCAGAGGCTGGCTCAGTTTGGAGCCGTCGCGGTAGAGCGCATTGGCCTTGAGCCCGAGCTTCCAGCTCATCAGATAGCTTTCACCACATTCGGAAACGGTTGCCGCGTTCGGCATGTTGATGGTCTTGGAGATGGCGCCGGAAATGAAGGGCTGCACGGCGGCCATCATCTGGATGTGGCTCACGACCGAAAGGGCGCGGGTACCGATGCGTCCGCACGGGTTGGCGCAGTCGAACACGGGCAGATGTTCTGCCTTCAGATGCGGAGCTCCCTCCAGCGTCATGGCACCGCAGACATGCAGGTTGGCGGCCTCGATCTCCGCCTTTGAGAATGCGAGGGCCTTCAGCATGTCGAAATCGGCAGCATCAAGTGCGGCCGGATCAATGCCGAGTGTCTGCACACAGAAGTCAACACCAAGCGTCCACTTGTTGAACACGAACCGGATGTCGAAGGCCGATTCAAGGGCGGCTTCCACGGCGGCGATCTGTTCTGCGCCGAAGCCTTTGGCCCGCAGCGCATCGTGGGTGATGCCGCCGTTTAGCCCCTCCAGGGTGCCGTGCCCGACTGCATAGGCAACGATCCGGTCGATTTCATCTGGCTGATAGCCCAGTGTCGCAAGCGCCTCTGGCACACAGCGGTTGATGATCTTGAAGTAGCCGCCGCCGGCGAGCTTCTTGAACTTGACCAAGGCAAAGTCAGGCTCAACGCCGGTGGTATCGCAGTCCATGACAAGGCCGATGGTCCCGGTGGGGGCTATCACCGTGGCCTGGGCATTGCGGAAGCCGAACTGTTCACCGAGGGCAAGGGCCTTGTCCCAGGCCCGCTTTGCCGCGTCGGAAAGCTCAACCTGGGTGAGGGCACCGTGATCAAGCGGAACCGGGTTGACGTGCAGGTTCTCATAACCGCTCGTCATGCCATACGCTGCGCGCCGGTGATTGCGGATGACCCGCAACATTGCACCTTTGTTGTTGTGGAACTCGGGAAATGGCCCCAGCTCCCCGGCCATTTCGGCGCTGGTGGCATAGGCTACGCCGGTCATCACTGCGGAGATCGCGCCGGCGATGGCCCGTCCGTGCCGCGAGTCATAAGGGATGCCTGCAGCCATCAGAAGCCCACCGATATTGGCAAAGCCAAGCCCGAGGGTGCGATAATCGTAGGAGAGCTGGGCGATTTCCTTGGAGGGGAATTGGGCCATCAGCACACTGATCTCGAGCACCATGGTCCAAAGCCGGACCGCATGTTCGAAAGCTGCAACGTCGAACTGCTTCACGCCCTGTGCATCCTTGCGGAAGCTCATCAGGTTGAGCGAAGCGAGATTGCAGGCGGTGTCGTCCAGGAACATATATTCGGAACACGGATTGCTGGCGCGGATATCGCCGCCCGCCGGGCAGGTATGCCAGTCATTGACGGTGGTGTGGAACTGGATGCCCGGATCGGCGCAGGCCCAGGCGGCATAGGAAATTTTCTCCCACAGATCGCGCGCTTTGATGGTCTTGACGATGCGTCCGTCGCGACGGGCCGTCAGGTTCCAATTCGCGTCCTTCAGCACCGCCTCAAGAAAGGCGTCGGTTACCCGTACCGAATTGTTCGAATTCTGTCCTGATACCGACAGATAGGCCTCGGAATCCCAGTCGGTGTCGTAGGTCTTGAAGTTGATGCTCGTGTAACCCTGTTTGGCAAAGCTGATGACCCGCTCAATGTAATTGTCAGGGATCATTGCTTTGCGCGCAGCCCGCACTTCGCGGCGCAGGGCAGGGTTTTTCTTCGGATCGAAACAGTCCGCACCAGGGCCTTCACAGTTGACGCAGGCCTTCATGACGGCGGCAAGGTGCTTTTGCGCCAGCTTGGAACCCGCCACCATGGCGGCAACCTTTTGTTCCTCGATCACCTTCCATTCGATGAATTGCTCGATGTCAGGATGATCGACGTCAACGATCACCATCTTGGCCGCGCGCCGCGTGGTGCCACCTGACTTGATGGCCCCGGCAGCCCGATCGCCGATCTTCAAGAAGCTCATCAAGCCGGAGGATTTACCTCCGCCGGACAAAGGTTCGTTCTCGCCCCGCAGGGAGGAGAAGTTGGTCCCGGTACCGGAGCCGTATTTGAACAGGCGGGCCTCCCGGGTCCACAGATCCATGATGCCGCCTTCGTTGACGAGATCATCATGCACCGACTGGATGAAGCAGGCATGAGGCTGTGGATGCTCATAGGCACTGGCGGACTTCACCAGG
>JAKAVI010000013.1 GCA_021817355.1 Pseudomonadota bacterium
AGGATGTCAGCCTCGTGGCCATGCCCGTGGCCCACATCGGTGGTACCGGCTGGGGCCTCGTTGGCCTCTATAATGGTACCAAAGGCATTGTGGCGCGCGAATTTGATCCCACCAAGGTGCTCGACTATATCGAACGGGACGGCATCTCAAAGATGTTCATGGTACCGGCGGCGCTGCAGATCGTAGTCAACCTGCCGCGCGCGCGAGAGATCGATTACCGGCGCCTCAAATATATACTCTATGGTGCCTCCCCCATCCCGCTCGACCTCCTGCGTGAATGCATCGAGGTCTTCGGCTGCGGTTTCGTGCAGCAATATGGCATGACCGAAACCTGCGGCACGATTGTCTATCTGCCGCCGGAAGATCATGACCCGGCCGGAAACCCCCGCATGCGCGCGGCTGGCATCCCCATGCCCGGCGTCGAAATCAAGGTCGTCGATGAAGCCGGCAACCGCGTTGCCACCGGCGTTGTGGGCGAAGTCGCGATCCGTTCGGTGAGCAACATGGCCGGTTACTGGAACCTTCCTGAGGCAACCAAAAAAACCATCGACGCCGAAGGCTGGCTCAGGACCGGCGACGCCGGCTATCTCGACCAGGACGGCTATCTTTATATCCAGGATCGGGTCAAGGACATGATCATCTCTGGTGGCGAGAACATCTATCCGGCCGAAGTGGAAAGCGCGGTCTATGGGCATCCTGATGTCGCCGAGGTGGCGGTTATTGGTGTACCTGATGACAAATGGGGCGAGGCGGTAAAGGCGATCGTCGTCGCCCGGCCTGGCCGCAGCATCGATCCGGCCGACATCATCCGCTTTGCCCGCGAACGCATCGCTGCCTTCAAAGCGCCAAAGAGCATTGACGTGATCGAGGCCCTGCCGCGCAATCCCTCAGGCAAGATCCTGCGCCGCCAGCTGCGCGAACCCTATTGGGCAGGCAAGGACCGGCGGGTCAATTGAAAGGGGTCTCACCACGCATAAGAGTGGCGCCGTCTCGCAGATGGCGCCACTTGGCTTACCTGTCTCTTGCCGCTGAGGCCATCAGGATCGGTCACGGACCCTTTGAACTTTCAGGCCAGCAGCGAGCTGATCACCGGGCGGCGTGAAATCGGATCACCGCCCCCCTCCCGTCCGCTGACAAGACGGGCGAAGAGGGTTTCGTACTGACTGGCACAGGCAGCCGCGGTAAAACGGGCACGCACCTTTTCCTGCAGCCTGAGGGCTGCCCTCTGCGCCTCTTGCGGATGGTCGAGCGTCCATAGCAGCCGATCCCTGAGCGCTCCCACATCCGCCGTGGCGACTAGGCCATGCCCTGTTTCGTCACCCACAATCTGCATGAAGGTTTTCATGCGGGAGGCGACCACCGGCACGCCTGTTGCCAGGGCCTCGATGAAGGTCAGGCCAAACGGTTCCTCGGTCACTGACGGGACGCTGACAACGGTTGCCGCGGCGTAATAGCGCTCAGGTGTCGAGGTTGGTGGCCGCACCAGGATCCGTGCGCGAATGGCGGGAGAAAGTCCCTCGAGCGTCCTTGTAAACTCGCCCCTGAAGCCGGCTTCGAGCGGTCCGACAATGACAAGGTCGGCATCGGCCCTAAGCTTGGCCAGCTCCGCAAAGGCCAGCACCAGCTCCCGCGCGCCTTTGTCGTAGCAGATGCGCCCGAGGAAGACGATGAGCGCGCGATCCTGTGGCAGCTCCAGCTCCCGCCGGATCTGGGCGACGGAGGAGGGCGTGGTAAAGCGCTCCATATCAATCCAGTTGGAAATGGCGTGGAGCCGCTCCTGCGGCCAGCCGCCGGCGCGCCAGCTCGCTGCGGTGTGCTCCGAAGGCGCAACTCCGGCGGCAATGCGCCGATAGGCCATGCGGGAAAAGGGTGTCGTCCAGGGGCAGGGAAGACCCAGATGGACACAAAACCGCGCGCCATAAAGCGCCGACACCCAGGGCGCCACGTGGATGAAGCCCAGATAGGAGGTGACGGCGATATCGATCCGGTGATCGCGCATGACACGTCCCATCCGGCTGATGGCGGTGAAGGTGTCGACCGGCCGCCTGCGGGCAAATCCGGGCAGCGCGAACTGAAAGCGCTCAGAAACGACCGCTTCATAGGCGCCGAGCATTGTGCCGGGCTTTTCGTGCAGCAGAAACAGACTGTGACCGCGGCCTTTGAGGTATTGGGCCAAAGACAGGGAGATCTGCTCACTGCCGCCGCCATAGTTTGGCTCGCGCTCAATGATCATGACGCGCATTCGCGTTGCCCAAGGTTGCCCAATCCGGGCCCTAGGCTATCCGGATTGGCGCACGACGCAACTCCTCGCCCGCAAGCTCTCTTCAAAATGACCCATGACAAGACAAATTCAGTAAAATTTACCGGTGCGAAATCCTGCCGGCCCGACCGTAACTGACCGGCCGCGACCAAAGCCCCTCACCCAGCCAAAGACAATCCGCCGCCGCAACGAAATTCCCGCAACCGGCTTCGTGACCCTATGGCGCAAATGCGCCCCAAAACCGGTGATGTCCCTCGACGCGGACTTGCTTCTTGGTCCGGTCCTGCGATCATGGCGGCGTCGGGACGGCGCCACGCAATGACCAGCCTACAAGCTCTTGCAGCCTTTACACTGGCCGCGTCAATTCTCACCATGACCCCGGGGCTGGACACGGCAATGGTCCTGCGCACCGCCGCGCGCGAAGGCGCATGGACTGCCCGGCATGCCTCTATCGGCATCGCTGTCGGCTGCCTTGTGTGGGGCGGCATGGTTGCGATCGGTCTTGGCGCCCTTCTTGCCACCTCACCGCACCTGTTTGTGCTCCTGAAATGGACTGGCGCGGCCTATCTTGCCTTTCTCGGGCTTGGCCTCATCTTCCGTCCCCACGGTCTTGGCCTTGCGGACCTGCGTGATGGGGATCTTGCCACTGGCGCTTTTCGCCGCGGCTTTCTCACCAACATCCTTAATCCAAAGGTTGGCGTGTTCTACCTTACTTTTCTGCCGCAGTTCATTCCGCTGCACACCAATGCCCTGGGCTTTTCGCTTCTGCTGACCTTGATTCATGTCGGACTGAGCCTTGTGTGGTTCAGCGTCATCATTGCGGCAACAGCTCCTATCAGCCGACTGCTGTCAGACGCAAACATCGCCACGACGCTCGACCGCATTGCCGGTGGTGTCTTCATGGGCTTTGCCCTCAGACTGGCCCTGACCAGCAGCGGCTGAACGGGCCCGACCGGCATTATGGGTAGCAGTAGCGCGCGCGACCATTGCCGAGGACTTGACGGGCGCACCACCAAAGCGAGGTCGACAAGGATGCGCACAGCAAGAAAAGTCGCGTTACCGCCAAGAGGCGTCAGACGCTATCTCGAACCTGGTCCGATTGTTCTGGTGTCGTCGCGTTACAACAGCCGGAACAACATCATGACCCTGGGCTGGCACACAATGCTTGAGTTTTCTCCGGCCCTTGTCGGGATGGTGATCTCAAACGCCAATTACAGCTTCGACCTCATCCGCAGAAGCGGGGAATGCGTCATCAACCTGCCGACCACGGCGCTCACCAATCAGGTCGTGGGTATCGGCAACACTTCGGGCGCAGATATCGACAAATTTGCGCAATTTGGCCTGACGCCCGAGACTGGCGCGCAGGTGGCCGCTCCCCTGATCCGCGAGTGTCATGCCAATTTCGAGTGCCGGCTTTATGACGATGCCCTCCTCAAGCGCTACAACTTCTTCATCTTCGAAGTGGTAGAGGCAAGAGTCGCCGTCTCACCCAAACATCCCCAAACGCTTCACTATGAGGGTGATGGTATCTTCATGGTGTCCGGCAAGATCATCAGCCGGCGCGCACGGTTTCGTCCCGACATGCTGGACTGAGGGGCGACACTTGCTGCCTTGTCCTTTATCTCACCGACGCATGGCCATCACGCCTCCTATACTGGCGTGCTCCAGGTCCTGAGCCATGAAGACGCACTGTCGGGGAGCAAAACACGGCAGGCAGGCAGGCAGGCAGGCAGGCAGGCAGGCAGGCAGGCGAGGGAGCGCGACAGGCCGGCCGCACTCCGCCCGCAAGGATTCGGATGGATTTCAGGTCGCGGATACACGCGGCACCGCAGGCAGCCGTGCCGGTTCACGTAACACCGGAAGGAGCCTTTCGAGGAGTGCAAAACTGCCAAAGAGCAGGGTTGCATAGAAAAGATCGCCCACCACCATATTGCGGAAGAACGGAATGGCCGCGGTGTAACAGGCGATGAGCCCGGTCAAGGTCCTGGGATAAAGGCCCGATCCCACCCAGACACCAAAATTGGTGACGAGATAGAACATCACCGAGCTTGCAAGACTTGCTGCCCCGATCGTAAGCGGGCCACGGCGCGTGCGCAGCAGAAGGCCAATTCCCACCGTGACCATGAAAGCGCCATAGACAAAGGGCATGGCGCTGTAAAAGCCGATGAGCAGATCGCTCAGCAAAAGCGCCAACACTGGCACCAAAAAGGCATATCGCCGGCAGGCGAGCGTTGCTCCGGCAAAGAGGGCCATGGCCGTAACCGCCGTCAGGTTAGGCGGATGGGGAATAAGCCGCGAGGCAGCGGCGGCAAAGATCATGGCAGCCAGCACTGTCTGACGTGGTTTGAGCATCAAGTCCTCCACTCTTCAGGTTTGAGGAATAAGGTCGCAGAACCAGAAGCCGTCGCGCAGCACACGTTCGCCAACGGAAAACGCAACCGGCTTGCGGAATATCGGTCCATCAAAAACAAAGGTATGAAACTCGCCGTTTTCGCCACACGGATCGACGCCTTGCGGAAGTTCGGCAAAAAACGCCCGATCAATGACCCGTCCGACAAAATCCGGCGAGAGCTTCCTGGGATCGACGCATACGATCACTGTCTGAAAGCCGAGATCGAGAAACTCCTGAAGGAGCGCGCGGGTATCTTGGCCCCACACCGGATAAAGTGCCTCCATGCCGATCCGCGCCAGCTGGCGATCGCGATAGGCGCGAATGTCCTCCAGAAAGAGATCTCCGAAGGCGCAGCCAGAAACGCCTTGCGCCATCGCCTCGGCCAGCACCGCGCCCATGCGGGCCTCATACTGAGCGTTATCAGCACCAGGGGTAATGAGCACTTCCTTGAGGGGTAAGCTCAACGCGTGCGCCTGCTCCAAGAGCAGGGCACGGCGAACCCCATGCATGCTGATGCGCGCATACTCTGCGGTAACGGTGGTGAGGAGAGCCTCGACCGAGATATCCGGGCGCTGGCGCAGGGCATGGAGCGCCATCGCGCTGTCCTTACCACCGCTCCAGGACATCAGAATTTTTTTCGACAAAAGACCTGGATCCATTCCCTTCCACCATGCAAACGACAGCCAAGCCGTCACAGCGGAAAAGATCCCGCAGTTTCTGGCGCACCCCGGCCAAAAACAGGACGACGGCACAAGGCAGGTCTCCTGGCTCCCGGGTCTTCACTTTGCCGCCGCCTTCCCAGAACCCATCGATTCCAGTGGCAGGATGGCGCATCGCTCGCCGGTTACAGTTGCGGGGGCAGCCGCGGTATCACACCGCGTTCCCTCTGGTCCCTTGGCGGGAACCTCATGCACAGATGACGCTATCGGCGCCCGCTTCAGCCGTCAAGGCAGGCCGTCTCCCCGCCACCGGTCCGCCCGGACAGGGTGCAATGTGTGATACGCACCGGCAGGAATAATGTACCTTGCAACTGCGTGCGATGGGCTGCCCGCTCTGCCGCAGGACAGCTGCGCATGAGACCGGATGAAGGCTCCCAACGCGTCATTGCCGAGCCGGCAGGGACCAAGATTGTGGCGCCGGACCCGTTTACCCTGCAACGTCCGTCGTCGTCACCTCCTTGCTGATGAAAGGCGGGAGGGTGCGCCTTTCAGGCGATCGCGTGCGGCGGCGCATCCACAATGGCCTCGCCTCAGCCCCGTCCCACCAGGTAGCAGCGATCCGCAGTGCCATGGGCGTTGGTCCCCCAGAAGAACAGGATGCGCGTTGGAGTGATCTCGACATGATTGATGTGCCGAAAGAAGGGAATCCCAATGATGGGTATGGCCTCGCCGAGCGCCATGGCGCCGCCCGGGTTATAATAAAGCGTCAGCATGCCGTGGGCGACGCGGTAATGGCCATGGATCTGTTCCGGCACCCGAAAGAAGGTCTTGTGGCGGGCAAAAATGCCAGTGAACTGGAGCTTCGTCGCACCGGCTTCGGCAACCGAGCCAACACCATCACCGTGTGCGGTTATGACCGCAGGTGCACGCTGTGTCAGCGCCGCCATGGCCTTTGGCGGGATCTTGCTCACGCCGACCAGAAAATCCCGTACCGTTGCTGAACCCTGGTGTTGCGGCGTAACGCTGGCAAAATCGTCAATGAGCTTCGTCAGGCCCGCCGAAATCGGTCCTGCCTTGCGGCAATAGGCGAGCGCGGGCGAGACAAGGCCGAAGCTGACAAGAAGGCTGAGCGCGGCCAGCCGTCCGATCAGGGAACGGAATATGAGATGTTCCATGCCACCTGCTCTTGCTGCCAATGACGCATCTTAGATTAGCCCGATGACAATGATGCATCACCAAGGCCCATCTGGCGACATTTTCTGGCGGACCGGATCTGGGCAGCCCGTATCACAGGCTTGCCGTGCCACAGAGCAGCTTACCCTGCTGTGTGCCATGACATCTGCCAGCACAGGACAGCTCGCGCATAACGGCTGAGTTCGCCGTAACAGGGCCTTGCCCGGTAGGTCACGCCGGACGCCGCGGCTTTATGCAGCCCCAGATGGCGGAGGGTGTCAGGCAACGCCCGCGCGTACACGGGCCTCAAGCGGTGGCGAAGGCCCGCCTCACGCGCACTCTTCGGGGGTGGCATAGGAGGCACAAACCGGCAAAGATGCGCACAGGTACTGCGAAGAGGTAAGCATGACGCTCAAGCGGACAGTCATCGTCGTCCTGATCGGCCTCTGCGCAATCACGGCCCTGCTGCGGCTTGCCGGCAATATCGTCTTTGCCGATCCGGACATCACCATGAGCAATTCGGCCCAACCGCGAAGGTTTGCTGAAGGGCTGATTGCGCGCGGGCGCGCGCTTGCTGCCGTCGGCAATTGCGCGGCCTGCCACAGCGCCCCCAATGGGCCGCCGCTTGCGGGCGGACTTGCCCTGCACACGCCCTTTGGCATCATCTATTCCGACAATATAACTCCCGATTCCAGATACGGGATTGGTTCGTGGTCAAAAGCGGATTTTGACCGGGCCATGCGTGAGGGTATCGCAAAAGACGGCGAACACCTTTATCCGGCCTTTCCCTATGATTATTTTGCCCGGATGAAACAGGGCGATCTTGATGCGCTGTACGCCTATCTGATGACGCGCACGCCGGTCGCGCAGAAAAAACCGCCAAACCGCCTCGACTTTCCGTTCAATCTGCGCGTTCTGCTGACAGGCTGGAATCTCCTCTTTCTGAACCCCTCCCCCATCGTGGCGCTTCCTGGCCACACTCCCTTATGGAACCGTGGGCGTTATCTGGTCGATTCCCTGGCGCATTGCGGCGCCTGCCACACACCACGCAACTGGCTTCAGGGGACGGTTGAAGGTGAAAGCCTCAGCGGCGGTGTTGCCGAAGGCTGGACCGCCCCTGCCCTCAACCAGAGCGCGCCTGCGCCTTTACCGTGGAGCAAGGCCGAACTCGAAACCTATCTGCGTACTGGCATCGAGGCCCATCACGGTGCCGCGGCCGGGCCGATGCGCGCGGTGACGAACTCACTCAGCGCCGCTCCTCAGAGCGATATCGATGCTATCGCGGTCTATATCGCCTCACGGATGCCACACACCCCA
>JAKAVI010000224.1 GCA_021817355.1 Pseudomonadota bacterium
ACCGGCCTTCGCCGAGGCCACGCGATCCTCTGCGGCGGAGATGTTCTGTTCGGAGGCTGCGATGTCAGGCCGATTTTTGAGCGCAACTTTTCTAAGGGCCGCGTCACGCAACCGCCCCGCCGTTGATGTGAGGTTCTGCATTTGCGGAAAAGCTCTCGACATCGTTGGCAGCTCCGCTGATTCCTTGCTGCCAACGAGCAGGGCCAGATACATACGGCATTGTGCTACATTTTCGCGGGACTGGGCGAGTTCCGAGTCGCGTCGGATTTCCTTAGCAGCGGCGATTTCCACCGTGGCCATATCAATCTGGCCGGACTTCTGCTGAGCGCGCAACGCCTCAATATTGCGGTCCGCACGAGCTTTCTCCGCCTCCAGTATTTGGCTCATTTCCTGCGCGGCAATACAGCGCCAATATGTCTGGACCGCATCGGAAACGGCCTGCTGCCGTGCTGCAGCGAGCTCGTAAATTGAGCCAGACTCCTCCCTGAGGGCTGCGCGTTCATTGGCTGCCGCCGTATTGTCTTCGTCGAAGACATGCAGAAGGGGAATCTCCAGGTTAACGAAGGGAAGGGGACGTACCGCGCCAAAGGTTTGCGCGCGTGATGCGTTTGCCACCGGAAAATAGCTGATACCAGGCTCAATTCGAATGCCGTTGTGAAAAAGATGGCTTACTCCCACCTCGACCTGAACATTGGAACTCGACTCCGAAGTGTTGGTCAGAACATCGTACCCTTGAACAAGCTGGGCCCTGGGAAAATAGAGTCGCCTCCATCCTGCGCGCGCCGTGGTACGCCAATCGAACGCACCCTTAGCTTCACGGAGCTGCGCTTCGGCAAGTTTGAGCTTGATATCAGCGTGCTTCACCTTCTGGCCACGCCCGAGGGCGGCCTGGATTACCGCATCGAGCTGCAATCCTTTCACCTTTGCCTGAGCCGGCGATAGAAGCGGTGTAGCTCCTATTGCAAAGACACAAAGTAGGGTCCCCATCCGCCACACAGTCATTTGTGCTGCACCATTTGGCCATCTTCCAAGCGTATAATATGATCAGCAAATTCAAAAATCCGCTCGTCGTGGGTGACGATCAGTGCGCTGGCCCCGTTGCGACGGACATGTTCCCTGATCAGATTGACCACAAGCATCGATGATGCGTGATCAAGCGAAGCCGTCGGCTCATCACCGAGAATCAACTTGGGGCCGTTCATAAGTGCCCGGGCAACCGCAACGCGCTGCTTCTGACCGGTTGATAGCTCGCCCGGAAAGGCGTGAAGATGCTCGGCCATGTTTAGCCGCGTCAGGATGCCAAGCGCTTTTTCCATCGCCTCGGATCGGGATAGCGGTATGGTCCCCAGCTCGGTCGCAAGCCAAAGCGTACGGAAAACGCTGATCGCCCCGAAAAGATTGTGATCCTGGAAAATGAACCCTATCTTTCGGCGGAGGTCGCGGGACCGCCGTTCGGTGCCGGTGGCGAGTCTCATTCCAAGCACATCTATATGACCGCTTTGAAGGTTTCTGATCGCTCCAATAAGGGTAAGCAGCGTGGTCTTGCCTGCGCCGGAATGTCCCGTAAGGACCACAAATCTCCCCGGCTCAAGCACGAGGTTCACGTTCTCTAAAACGGTCTTCTGATTGATACCTTCGTCATACGCGTAACTGACGCCCCGTACGACTACTGTGGGAGCCAGTTCTGCAGATACAAGTGTGCCTTGGGTGACGTCTACCATAACCATCAGTAAAGTTCGGTGGGCGCGGGAGCGAGAATGTGCCGGCAGGCCATGTCCGCCGCGAACGCCGACACGCCCACAGTCGGAATGCCGACCACAAGTAGAATGTCCATGCCGAGCGTGATGGGCATCCCTGTTGCATCGCCCAGCAGCCAATATGCGGCCATGGCGCCGATCCCTCCCACAACAAGACTGGCCAGTGCCAGCAGGACGCCCTGCTCGATCATTACCCGGCGAAAGAAGGAGTTTGAAAAACCCATGACCCGAAGCGTGGCATACTCCTTGGCGCAATCAAAAATTTGGTTATAAAGGGTCTGATAGCAAATGATCGCACCTATCACCAAGCCCGCCGCCGCGCCCAGTCCAAATATAAAGCCGATAGGGGCTGCACGCAGCGTGAAGGCGATTTCACGGACATAGGCGTCATGTGGTGTCATGACGGTAACATCGCCCGGCAGCAGCGCGCGCAATTTATGTTCGGCCAGCGTTATGTTCGTTCCTGGTTTGAGGCGGATGACACCCATGATCGGCCGTGCATTGGGATCAGTTGAGAGCCATGTCCCCTCGCTCATGAAAACCGCTCCGTCCATAATCATATCGGGCCCGAAATCAACCAATCCTGCGACGCCGTAGGTTTGGTTGTTTAATTCTATTTCCTTCCCGCGTGAAATCTGTCCGAATAGCGGGCGCGACAGCCGATCGAATAGAATGGCGTTGGGCTTTTGCAGCTCCTCCTTAACCTTTGTAGGGTTGCCGATATCCAGCGGCATCGCATCGGCTGGAAAGGCGAAGGCGATCACGCGGTGTACGGAGCGAGCCGGGGGGTTTCGCAGCAGCATGCCGCCTTCGTAAATGGGGATGGCTTGTTCGACCTCCTTGTAACCCAAAGCCTGTGCGAGTCTGACGCGATCAAATCGTCTCCAGTCATGAAGGCTGGTCCGGGCCGCGCTCATGATGATAAGGTCGCCGCGTACCAGCGTGGCAATGCGCGCCTGCGCCTGCAGAATGGAAATCAGGAAGCCGACCTCTACGAACATAACCAGCACGCCTACTGCAAGGCCAGTCACCGACGCACCAAACGCGACGGAATCAGACGCCGCCAACCTCACTCCCAAAAGAAAGGACGCCGGCAGGCGTTCGACAAAAGATCGAAGCTTATGGGCCAATCGCGACATTGACCTCCATACCAACGAGACGGTCCGCCGGAGCCGCATTGTCGAGTCTGATGCGTACATTTCCGATTTCGGTGTGCGGATCTATCATGCGGCCGACTTCCTCCACGCGCCCTTGAAGGGGGGCCGCCAGCGCGTGAGACCGGATGGTGGCTCGCATGCCCGGGCGCAGGTGCAGGATGTCACCTTCGTAGACTTGACAAAGTACATACATGACCCCGAGATCGCCCATCTCAATCGCGGCGCCGTTTCCAAGCTGTGTTCCCACCGTCTGATTGATCCGTAAAATCGATCCATCAATCGGCGCGCGCAGGTCAGCACCCTGCAGTGCCAGATCGTAAAGTCGCTGTGCGGACACCAACGCGCTTCGCGTTTTTGTCCTGGTAACGCGCAATTTATCCTGCTCGGCACGCAGGGACAGCCGGGCTTGTGTCGCTGCAGCCTCAAGGAGGTCGAGCTTCTTTTTCGAAACAAGAGCACTTCCCATCGCCTTGTATATGCGCGCCGAGGCGTTCGCCTGCGCGGCGACAGAGCTGGCGAGGTGGACAGCTGCGGTTTGCGCCGCAACCTCTTCAACGGCGAGCTTCCTTGCGGCATCGAGCTGGCTCTTTGCCGTTGCAATGTCGCTTTGGGGTGTAACCCCCTGCGTGCTCATTAGCAACGTCCCGGTCTTGACGACTTCACCAACATGAACATACACGGCAAGCACGCGCGAACCAGGCGAGCCTATGATATCCACGACGCCGCTTTCCGGGACGATTTGACCGACGGCCCCGATTGTCAAACCGCCCGCATTACGAGCGGCGGCCGGAATGGAAAAGCATGCTGTTGCCGCTAGAACCTGGGCCAGAAGCACACTGCGGCGCAAAACTGTGCGCCTCAACGGCCGCACGTGTTTGGTGCCGTCCAGCCTTAAAAAGTCCCGCGCCATATCTATAAGTCGGGAAAACAATCGCATTGGGACATTTCCATTGCCAAATTTCGCGCTAAGCCCTTACACGACAGCGCGCTCGATGCATCAAATGTGAAACCCCGGCTCACCGAAAGGCGCAATTGGCCGACAGTTCCGCAATCATAACATGGTTAGCCTTTGGAAAATCAAGGCCCGCGGGTCTGAGTCACAAGGAAATTGGGTGAAGGCGTAAGTTGGATACCGTGACAACTGCTCTGCGGGTTCCCAGCGAGGGGATGGCACTTTCCGAATACTTCTTGAGCCTGCACCGGATCGGTGCCGGCCGAGAAAAGCCATTTATCCTCTGAATGAGGGGCTGCTCTTGGCACTCGTGGTGGAAGCTAACCGTAGCTGTCCGCCCCACCGGCTTCGCACAGCGCGGGTTAACAACCTTCGAGCGCGAGAGGTTAAGCTACCAATTCGTCCACAGGCCCCTGCAAGTTTCAGGTTATCGAGCACAGGATTGGCGAACGGCTTTAACTCAAGCGGCCGCCCGCAATGAACGGGGCTGCCATGCCAGCTAAACAACTATCAATGCGTCGGAGACGCGATGTTTTACGTTCGCAATATGCCCAGGCCCTGCGCGAGCGCCACATGTACAGAGGAGCGCCGGCGAGCGCTCCCGACGACCTCCCAAACGAGCAGGCGATAGCTCCGCTGAGCGCCTGCGCACCGCGGTACTCTAACTTGACGTACGAAGAGTTTTCGGTCCACTCCCTTACGCTGGAGTGGACGTGGCTAGGTTGACGCGCCAGGCAAATTATACTCAGGCAGATATGGCACCTCGGGAATTGGCCTCGCCAAAATTGTAGAACGCCCCAAAATCCCTTACGCGTCGGGCCTATATTGACTAAAAAGCTTTTATCCTTGCGGCAATAACGTTAATTCTCAGACGTGGGCGCTAACACGCGGTCATCTGCTCAAATAACATCTATGACATATTCTTACCTAAACGATAGCAAGACAGTATATGATAGCTTGCAAGAATCCAAAACATTATGAGCAGAAAGTAAGGTGGATCATTTCTGACATAGACCGAAAAGAAATGCCCAGGAACTAAAAAGCATAATCCTACCAGCCCACTTATCATAAGGCTGGTTACAACCAGTGCGCCCGGAGACGGCCACACGGCGCGCTTGATCAGGCAAGCAACAGGAAGAATTAGGGTCGGCAGGTCGTAGGTTCCTAGCCGCGGGAAACACAGTGCCGCAGAAAGCCACAGATAGGCCAAGACCTCTTGTGGTACCGGCTGGGTATAAGCAACCCGGCACTTTGCCACACAGTGCCTCATGGTCAGGATGATCGTTCCAACGAACATGCCATATAAGGCGGCGGCAATAGGAACGGCGGAAGTCGCGATGTCTGAAATTCCGAACACATTACCGGTGAAATAGGTAGCTAGGCCGAAAAGGCCATTATGCTCATCGTGAAATTCATGCGCAAACTCGGCACTCGCAGATGACAGAAAATTTGCGAATAGACTTGGGTTTGCCCAGCGCATGGCCAGTGTATCCATCGCATAAATTACAACCACCATGCTGACCGGCCAAAATGCGTCTGATGGCGCAAGAACGAGCGGCACCAACAAAAACATTAGAAAAACGAATTTGAATTGACTGGCGATAAGGATGGCGACGTAAAAATATAGCGCGCGCCCTCGGACGAAGGCCCATAGGCCAAAGACAAGGCCGCAATAGAGGAGTATCGCGATATTGCCAGTCAGAAACGCCTTGAACGTGACGCGTCCCAATGTTGCAACAAGGGCTACCGCCACTATCCATCGCTCAGAACGTTGGAACAGTAACCTGCTTTGCAACGAGTATATGGCCACAAATGCGATAATTAGACCAACCAGATAAATGCGCAGTACCGTTTCATAGGGCCACGCAAGGATATCTCTGAAGAGCCATACAATGTTGGGTGGATATACGAAGGGAAAACGAACAATAGGATCAATCGCTTTAAGGGCTTCCAACGAGTAGGGGTTAAGGCCCTTATCCGCGGCATGCATCGCGACCACATACGTTCGGAAGTCCCAAAACGGATTCGAAGCGTGCAACAGATTGACGTAGAAATCCGCAACGACCGCCAGTGCGATAAGCACTATGACGCCGACCAGAATGCTCGCTCTATGAAAGGTAGTTTTATCGACTGGCATTTGGTGTCAATGGAAAGCCAAAAGTCAAATTACAATACGCAGGCCCAACGTGGTTGACCTTCGGAATACTCAATACAATACGGTGGGTCCCGATTGTGTCCCCTGACACGGTGCACGAGCGTGTGGCGCTTATCGCCCCCGCCAGGACATCTATACACCGAGCTGTCTCTGGCGGCAGTCTGACTATTTGATCTTCGTTCAAGGAGCTCATGGGCTTAGGGTACTCTTGCACGGAAACTAAAAACCCAGGAACTTAAGTCTGAGTCTCTTTGGAACGCGATGCGCTTGTTAGCGCCGGCGGCACCCGCCTGATCGGCCACAACCCATCGAACAGGCTGATCCTATCACGCACATCAAAGGCCACCAGGCCGTCAATTTCGGAATAATGATGAGGAAAAAACTTCTGCGCCAGCGCACCTGCCGAATCGTCTACCATCAACGGGCGTTCCCGGAATTCCAACGGCGTTAGCACCTCGATTTCCATGACCTGAAGTCCTTCACCATAGAAGTGCTGGTTCGCCTGCGCGAGCCGCAGCAATCGGCCGCCGCGCCTAATAATACCCCCGGCATTGCGTCCTGACGAGTAAGGAAGTTCCTGATAAAGACGCGTGAGGTTTACCGGATGCGGTTGCCATCTACCGCTTAGGAAATCATCGCTGAAAAAAATTGCAAGGTATCGTCCGCTTCCTTCCCCTTCATTTCTCACAGATGTTACGAGCCACCAAAGGCCGGCGTGTTCGAATATGATACTGTCGGCAGCGTCGATTTCCGTAAGCGCCAACGATATAAGCCGCCAACGCCCCGGAAATTTTACGCTTTCATGAATCTCGACGGCTCCTTCCGCACTTGTTTCAGGAACCATGAAGTGCCGCCCGTCGTAATAGAAAACGAAGGGAAAGGAGACGTGTCGGCGTCCGGGCAGAATGGCAATAGGGGAAGCCGGTCGAAGTTTGTCGTCGAGCGCGATTGCACAAATATCACCGCAACATCTTCGGTAACTGAAGCGTTCGACAAAAAGCCATGTCATATGCCCATAAGAAATGAGAAACGGATCGGCATAATATGCCTCAGATGGCGAGGGAATCTCGACGATTGTCTCATCCCAATCGCGCTTCACGAATACTACGAAATGCTCCTTCCGCGATCGGTGGAAGCCGTGGAGCCGTGTGACACGAAAATGATCGAACTTCCAAAGAGCCTGATCCACCGTCTTGTAAAGTGCATAATAGGCGCGCACCAGCGAGTCCGCCCATATCGGTATCCATTCGGCCACCTTATTGCGGGACGTCATCCAGCGAACCGGTGTCCGGAAGCTAATATCGACTTCACCGTGCGGAACCTTGATCTCGCCCGCATCAAGGCTGCCGTAAAGCAGAACGCTCAAAAGATCCTGTTCATTCTTGTAGCGGGTCGAAGGAGGAAGGCGCGGAGCGATGTGCCGCTCACACAGTGCATGTCCGTGCCACGCCGCAATGATGCGGCGTATGAGTGGCATCGACGTATTGAAGCCCAAAACGCCTGATACGATTTCGCGCCTTCTGCGGATTTCGAACGGAATGTTAAGTGCCTCGAGCACCAACGGATCGCAGTGCTCAGCAATAGTCGACTGTCCCGCCAGAGCATAGACGCCGTTATGTTCGACTATGTCCCACACTCCGGCAAGAGAGCGCGTACGGAAAAGCGTAGCGCAGTCCAGCCACAGCACCAGACCCATAAAT
>JAKAVI010000382.1 GCA_021817355.1 Pseudomonadota bacterium
AGACGAAGACGCAGACGCAGACGCAGACGCAATCCCCGGCACAGGGGTCTTCGGCGTTCACGCCCCCGACAACGGGTCCCGGCTATCAGCCACCTGGACATTGAGTGCATGCCGGCGTGACGTCAGGGGCACGGATTATAACCCCTCCCTGTTTCCTGCGTGGCTACAGGCAGAGGCTGTTCGCGCCGTGGCATCAGGCACAGGCGGCGGGTAGGCACTGGGCAGCACGTCATGAGGTCAGGGCGGCCCTATTGCGAGGAGCCGCATGAACCGGGCCTTGGCGTTTGAGCCGTGGGTTTGATCCGGTGGCGACGCCTCAATCTTAAGATGCGCTGCGGATGTCAGATCTTGTGCAGGGTAAGCTGAATGACGTCGATCTGCCCGCTGCGAAATCCGGCCTTGCAATAGGCCAGATAGTAGGTCCACAAGCGGCGGAAGCGGTCGTCAAAGCCGAGTTTGGCGATATCATTCCATGACGCCGCAAAATTTTCTGCCCAGCTCTCCAGGGTCCGTGCATAATGATCGCCGAAGCGGAAGATGCTGTTCCAGGCCAGACCGGCATTGGCGGCTTCCTCGGCAAGGCGCCTTTCGCATGGCAGCATGCCGCCGGGAAAGATGTACCGCTGGATGAAGTCGGGCTGCTTGCGGTACTTTGCGAAACGGGCATTGTCGATGGTGATCGACTGAATGCCGGCGACGCCTCCTGGCGTGAGGACCTCGGCGAGCTTGCGGAAATAAGCGGACCAGTAACGTTCGCCAACCGCCTCGATCATTTCGATCGAGACCACCCGATCATAACGTCCGGTGATGTCACGATAATCCATCAGGACGACATCAACCTTCTGGCTGAGGCCGGCACGCTGCATGCGCTTGGAGACAAAGGCATGCTGCGCCGGTGACAAGGTCAGGGCTGTAACCCGGGCACCGATTTCGCCGGCGGCGAACGCAGCGAAGCCACCCCAGCCGCAGCCGATTTCGAGAACGTGGTGTCCGCCCAAGAGGCCGATGCGTTCGGCCAGCGCGACGTATTTGCGGCGTTGGGCTGAGGCAAGGCTGGTGTGCGCAGATTCAAATATCGCTGCGGAATAGGTCATAGAGCTGTCGAGCCAGTGGCTGAAGAAGGCGTTGCCCAAATCGTAATGGGCAAAGATGTTGCGCCGGGCTCCGGACAGCGAGTTACGCCGGCGCCAGTGCTGAAACATCCCCCACAGCCGCAAGGTTGCTGCACCTTGGGCGAACTTGGTTCCCGCAAAATTGCGCGCGATCCCCTCGAGCAGGCCGCCTAGATCCGGACTGTCCCATTGGCCTGCGACATAGGCTTCGGCAAAGCCGATTGCTCCCCCAAATGCCAGGCGCCGCAGCAGGGAGGGCTGGTGAAGGTGCAGTATGGCAGAAGGACCGGGGCGTGTGCCCTGTACGCGGATCCGCGCTAGATTGCCGATGGTAAGATCAAGCCGACCGGTGGTCCATCGTCTTGACAGCTGCTCGAGAACATGACGCAGCCGGGGTCGCAAGGCCGCGACGAAGGCCTCAGGCAACGTGACGAAATCCAGGGCCGCGTTCATCATGTTGGGGCCAGATGGCTCATGGCGAGTGCGCCGGCGAGCGCGGCCACTGCGGTGGCAAAAGTACCCCATCCCATGTCGAGCACGGCAATTCGGGCGGGCCAGCCCGCGAGCGTGGCAAGATTGGTCAGGTCGTAGGTGGCATAGGCGACAAAACCAAGTCCCGCACCAAATGCTGCGGGCGCGAGCGGATTTGCGATGGTCAGCGCAGGCGCCACGGCCAGACCCACAATGCCAGCTACATAAATGAGATAAAACGCAAGTACCGGAAGAGGATGCACGCGCTGCAACAGCAGCCTTCCGAGCGCTGGGCGGTAGAGGGTTGCCGCTGCCGTACTCAACCACACGCCATCAAGGATGAGGAAGGTCAAGGCTGCGGCCGCGTATCCTATCGCCCATCTGCTCATGAGAGGTTCCGTTCAAGGTTGGCCTGGATACGAGGGCCAGCCCTGTTCAGATCAGGCTGGCCCCATGCTCAGAGCTGCAGAAAAAGCTGAAACGCCCGGGGAATGAGCCGGCGCATGCGCATGGGCCCGGTGCTGGCAACAAGACACAGGCAATCCTGATCGGCATCGGCCTTGGGGCCATGCTCGAGCTCTTCGCCGCATTCGACAAAATCGCCTTCGCCATAGCGTCCGGTGCTGTCGACAAAGCTGCCCTGCAGCACGCAGAGCCACTCCTGCCCGCTATGTCTGTGTTGCGGCATCTGCCGGCCCTTCGGCACATTGAGCTCGTAGGCGCGTACCCCGTCATTGCCCTGATACAGGGGACGGTACCAGATACCCCCCGCAATCTTGTGCCGGCGCATCGGCGGCAAAGGCGGCTGGGCGATTTCCGGCGTGTCAATAAGGGCCAAGGCGCGGGCGAGTGCTTCATCGCCCAGCGGGGTAGGCGGCAGGTCCTCAAGCAGGACCCCTCCCGTTGCGGTCAGAACCTCGATATCTGCTTCGCAGCTCGGGCAGCGATCGACATGGGCCTGCACCACAAGGGCCAGGGCCGGATCGAGCAGCCCGGAGGCAAGACGCGCCAGATGGAGTTCGTGGGGGTGATGGCGGATCGTCATTTCAGATCCCCGAGCGTAAGATCGCCCATCGCCTGACGCAGACGGTTGATGGCCAGTCTAAGCCGCGACTTGACGGTCCCAAGCGGGATGCCAAGGTCGGCTGAGATCTGCGCGTGCGCCTTATCCTGGAAAAAAGCGTGACGGATGACTTCGGCCTGTTCCGGCGGCAATTCCACGATGGCAGCGCGCAGCCTGACCTCGCGCTGGTCTGCTGCCACGATGGCATCAGGTTCTGGTTCGGGATGGGGCGGGTCCAGCGTATCGCCCAGCGCCTGCCGCCGCCTGTCGGAACGCAGCGCATCCAGGCGCAGATTGCGCGCGATGGTGAAGATCCAGGTTGAGGCACCTGCACGGGCCGGATCATAAAGCGCGGCCTTGCGCCAGACGGTCAGCATCGTCTCCTGCGCCAACTCTTCGGCCAGGCTGGGGCTCGCACCCAGGCGCAGCAGGTAGGTCTTTACCCGCGGCGCAAAATGGCTGAACAGGGTGGAAAAAGCGGTACGGTCGCGTCGGGTGGCAATCGCCACGATGCTCGCGGCGTAATCCACCTCCGGAACTGCCGGGGCTATGGTCATGCGCCGCTCCGGCCACGCCGCGGCCGCGTCACAGGGGCGGGACGGGCGTCGACGAGAACCTGCGGAGGACGTGAGAAGTATGGCATTCATGACCCCTGTTACGTCCGCTCGCTGCCCATAGATCACCCGGCCGGGGCGTGATCTGCAGGAGGTGGCAGAGCGTATCGGTCCCATTAAACAGTGTGAGGCCCTTGTGAGCCAAGCCCTTCCCCCAATGAACATTGCCGTGATCGGATCCGGGATTTCCGGACTGGCAGCCGCATGGCTCCTCGCTGAGCGGCATCAGGTCACCCTGTACGAGACCGGGGAGAGAGCCGGCGGACACAGCTGCACGGTTGATATTTCCTTCGGCGGCCACAGCCTGCCGGTAGATATGGGATTTATCGTCTACAATGAGCTCACCTACCCCAACCTGACCGCGCTCTTCGATCGCCTCAAGGTGCCGACCTGCGCCTCGGACATGTCCTTTGCCGTGTCGGTTCCAGGACTGGAATATTCCGGGACGGGTCTTGGTGGCCTGTTTGCTCAGCGCTCAAATCTTCTGCGCCCGAAATTCTGGCGCATGCTTGGCGATATTCTGCATTTTTACCACCATTCCACGCGCGACATCGCAGAGCTGGAGCGCGAGGGAACCAGTCTCAGGGACTATCTGCGCAGCTGCGGCTACTCGCAGGCGTTCTGCGACAGCCATATTCTGCCCCAGGCCGCTGCGATCTGGTCTACCCCCACCGCCGATGTCGGCGATTATCCGGCCGCCTCCTTTCTTCGCTTCTGCGACAATCACGGTCTGCTGCGTCTTCTGGGTCGGCCGCAGTGGCGTACCGTGCGCGGTGGCGCCCGCAGCTATGTGACGCGGTTACTTGCCGACCGCCCGATCGCGCTGAAGCTGAATGCCGGGGTCAAGAGCCTCAGGCGAAGCGAACATGGCGTTGAGCTGCGCCTGCTGGACGGCAGGAGCGTGCGTCACGACCGGGTGCTGGTCGCAACCCATGCTGATCGCGCACTTGAGCTTCTTGAGACCCCGAGCGCAGCCGAGCGCAAGCTTCTGGGCGCCTTCAACTACACACGCAACCTCGCAGTTCTGCATCGCGATGTCCGGCTGATGCCGAAGCGGCGGGCGGTGTGGTCGAGCTGGAACTACATCGCTGATGGCGATGGCCGTCACTGCCTGAGTTACTGGATGAACCGGCTTCAGGGCCTTGCCGGCGGTGATGTCTTTGTCACCCTCAATCCGGTTCAGCCGCCACGGGCCGGTGCGATCCTTGCCAGCGAGGTTTTCGATCACCCGGTGTTTGACATGGCTGCCATAGCGGCACAACGACGTATCTGGTCTTTGCAGGGACATGGTAATGTCTGGTTCGCAGGTGCCCATTTTGGCGCCGGCTTCCATGAAGATGGCCTGCAGTCAGGTCTGGCGGCGGCCGAGGAGATGGGGGCAGTTCGCCGGCCATGGCAGGTCGAAAATCCGTCAAGCCGGATATTCGTGTCGACGCCCGATCTGGCACAGGCGTGAACGCGCTCTATCGCGGCGAAGTGCGGCATCTGCGCCTGCGTCCCAGGCGCCATGAGCTGCGCTATTCGGTGTTCATGCTTTTGCTCGAACTCGATCAGCTTGAGGCGACCGCGCGCCGTCTGAAGCTCTTTTCCCTAGATCGTCGTAACCTATTGGGTCTTCATCAAGCTGATCATGGGGATGGCAGCCGGACGGCGCTGCGCGTGCAGATCGCGACACGTCTTCAAGACAGCGCGATCAGCTGGGATGGCGGCCCCATCCGCATGCTCTTCATGCCCCGCGTGCTCGGCTACGCCTTCAATCCACTGACGGTCTATTACTGTCACCAGCGCGACAACCGCCTGGCCGCAGTGCTGTACGAGGTTCACAACACGTTTGGTGAACGTCATTCCTACCTCTTGGGGGTAAGCGGCGAGGGGGAACCCTTCCGGCAACAGATCGACAAGCGCTTTTATGTCTCTCCCTTCCTCGGCATGGAGATGGACTACCACTTCGAGGTGTGGTTGCCGAACAAGGTTTTGCGTCTGGCGATCCGTGGCGAGGACGCCGCCGGAACGCTGATCACGACCTCATTTGTTGCCAGGCAGTATCCGCTCGATGACCGCGAACTTCTGAAGGCGCTGCTGGCGTTTCCGTTTCTTGGTCTGAAGGTGTGGGGCGGCATTCATCTCGAAGCCTTCAAGCTGTGGCGCAAGGGCATCGCGCTCAACCTGCGTCCCCCGCCGCCGCAGGACGAGCTCACGCTGGAAGAAGAGCCTCGGCCAGACGGGCGCAGCCCACAAGAGCCGCATCCGGGCGCCTGACCAGATGGGTCGGCACCGCCCGGACGAAATTGCTGAGCCGGCCCTTGCCTTCGAAACGCCGGCGAAAAGCGCCGGACGTGAGGACGGGGAACACGGCCTCGCTGAGACCACCTGCCAGAAGCACACCGCCGCGCGCGCCGAAGGTAAGTGCGATGTCGCCGGCAGCAGCACCAAAGATGGCGGCAAAGCGGTCGAGCGCCTTTGCTGCAAGCGGCTGTCCCGCAGCGGCGGCGCTGACAATGGCATGGGGTTCTTCAAGCTCTCTGGGGGCGGCATGTACGGCCGCCAGGGCGGTATAGAGATTGACGAGGCCCGGGCCCGAGAGGATACGTTCGATCGACACCCGGCCAAAGCGGGCGCTCAAGAGGCGAAGGATTTCGACTTCCTCCTCACCTTCAGGAGAAAATCCGATATGGCCACCTTCCCCAGCCAGGGCGATTGCCTTGCCTGGCTCGCGCACCAGTGCCGCCGCGCCAAAACCGGTGCCGGCCCCGACAAGGGCGATGGTGGCGTCGTCACGGCGCTCCAAATCCGGGCCGATCCGCTCGAGGTCTCCCTCAGTTAACGCGTCTGCGGCCGCGGCGAGCGCACAAAAATCATTGACGAGGCTGACCGCGGCAAAGCCCAGCGACAGCAGAGACTGGCGCTCGACACGCCAGCTGAGGTTGGTCAGAAGCGCCTTGCCATCTTGCACCGGGCCCGCCACCGCCAGCACCGCCAGGCGAGGCTGGACAGGCACGGTGGACAGATAATCGCCAAGAGCCTGTTCGAGACTGTCATAATTGGCGGAGGGCAGGTGGGCAGTGGCCGCAATCCGTGGCGCGGCTGGATGGGAAAGATCGGCGATGGCGAAGCGGGCATTGGTGCCGCCGATGTCGCCGACAACCGCAGTGGGAGCGGGGGCGTTCATGCGCGAAGAGGTTTTGATCTGCAGACTTACGCTTGCACGGGCGCGCTGGCCGGGCAAGGCTAGGGCGCAGAATGTGAGAGCGTCGCCCAAACGATGAAACTTGCGATCCTGACCGGCGGGGGCGATGTGCCCGGCCTTAACGTGACCATCAAGACCATCGTGGATCGGGCCACTGCGCGCGGCTGGTCAGTGACCGGCATAAGGCGCGGCTGGCTTGGTCTTTTGGCCCTCGATCCGGCCAGCCATCTGGACCGAAGTGACTGGCTCGTGCCGCTGTCGCCGCAGATCGTGCGCGATATCAGCCGGGACGGCGGCACGATGCTGCACACCAGCCGGCTGGAGCCGCAGCACCTGCCGCATGAACTCGCACCTGCCCATCTCAAAGCTGCCTATGAAGGGCGAACGCATCTTGATGCCACACCCTTTGTGCTCGATGCGATCGCCACCTTGGGTTTTGATGCGATCATCGCGATCGGAGGTGATGGCACGTTGCGTTTTGCCGCCCGCCTCTCGGCGGAGGGCGTACCGGTGGTCTCAATTCCGAAGACCATGGATAATGATGTTTTCGGCACTGATTATGCCATCGGCTTTTCCACCGCGATCACCCGCTCGGTCGATGCCATCTCGGCATTGCGCACCACCGCAGCAAGTCATGAGCGCATTTTGATCGTAGAACTGTTCGGACGGCTGTCAGGCCAGACGGCGCTCTACACCGGGCTCCTGGCCGATGCCGATCGCACTTTCATCGCCGAGGTTCCCTTCGATGCCGTGCGTGCCAGCGAACTGCTCGAGGCCGATCGGCTCGCGGCGCCGTCACGCTCCTCGGTCGCGGTCATTTCCGAGGGCGCGAGGGTGATTGACGGCGGTGCGGCGCAGAAGGGCGCGCCTGATGCCTACGGTCGGCGCCGGCTGGGCGGCATCAGCGAGGTGCTGGGACAGGCCTGTGCGAGGGTGAGCCACGACGGTGTCATCGTGCAGAATCTCGCCTACCTGATGCGCTCCGGGCCGCCGGATGCGACCGATCGGCAGGTTGCTCACGGCTTTGGCGCGCTTGCCGTAGAGCTGTTGGGACACAATCGCAGTGGCCGGATGTGTGCTGTGATCAATGGTTGTCTTGGCGATGTCGCCATCGACACGCTGCTGCGGGGACAAAAACGCGTCGATGTCGCCCGTGCCTATGATGCCGTGAACTGGCGACCGCACCTTTCGGTCGCCAGTGGTCTTCCGCTGTTCGGATTTTGATGGCAACGCTCCTGACACGATCGCTGAATGCGGCTGTTC
>JAKAVI010000084.1 GCA_021817355.1 Pseudomonadota bacterium
CGCGACTGGGCATAATGAAGGATCGCGCGCCGAAAGAGGAAAATCATGGTGGGCTCCGGTCCTGCCATATTCGCGAGACGTGTGGCGAGCGGTGCCCCTCGATACAGCCCGAGCAGCTGATGGGTCTGCATTATGCCAAGCTGGCGAAGGGTTGGGGCGTCGGGCTCCTCCGCAAGTACGAACATGATATCTCCGATGAGTGCGCGGAACTCCTCAGGCAGTGCGGCAAACTCAGCCCGCGCCATGCTCTGCATGTCATCCAGCGAGGGTTCGTCAGTTCGCGTGATCATGCTATATCTCGGCTCGGATCTGCCACGGGAGAAAAGGCATGCAGAAGCTCGATGGTGCGGCACGGGACGCGGCACTGGCCAAACTCAGTGGCTGGACCCTCGTGTCTGGCCGTGATGCGATCGTGAAGACCTTTCTTTTCAAGGATTTCAATGCCGCCTTCGGGTTCATGACGCAAAGTGCCCTTCTGGCTGAAAAACTCGATCACCATCCGGAATGGTTCAACGTCTATAATCGTGTAGAAGTTACACTTTCCACGCATGACGCGAAAGGGTTGACGGAAAAGGATATCACGATGGCTACGGCGATGAATGCCTATGTGCGGCAGAGCCAGGCTCTCTGAAGCGTGCGTCCAGGCGTGAGGCTCGGCCAGCATATGGGCTGAAATCACCCGTCGTCCTGTCCGATTAGCGGGGGGTCACTGCGGATGCTAGCCGGCGTTTTTTCAAAACGTACTGGCGGACGCATGGCGCGATAGGACCCCTCACTGGGATGACTGCGCAGTTGAAAGAACTCTACCGCTTTTAGATGTGGGTCCTCGAGAACTTCGTCAAGGGTATTGGCGCGCATAATGGGAATGCCGTGCTCCTGGCCTAGTGCCATCCACTCTTCCGTAGTCCGCGTTGCTGCCGCTTCCTTGAGCATATCGTAATAGACTGTAACCCGACTGCCCTTGGGCGCGTTGAGAAAGCGCTCCGATTCATACGCGTTGGCAATACCTCCCAGGGCAAGGAACTTGGCGCTGGCCTCACGGCTCACCGGCTGGATAACGATATGACCGTCCTTGGTGCTGAGTGGACGGCGATCCGCGGCCAGTGCAGGGGTATGACCGATGCGTCCTTGCGGAGGCTCGAAGGTTTTGCCGTAAAGATGCTCAATGAAGAGAAAATGCGTGAAACTTTCAAACATCGGCACCTCGACGAACTGTCCTTCGCCGCTGCGTTCGCGATGAAACAGGGCTGCCAGCGTGGCGTAAAGGGCATGCAGGCTCGAAACCTTGTCGGCGAGAAAGCTCGGCATAAGTCGCATCTGGGGATTGCCGTCGACCCGGGGCAGCAGATCAGCAGCGCCACTGGCGCCCTGAACCAGGTCGTCGAAGGCCTGACGACCGGCATAGGGTCCGTTCGAGCCGTAGCCGACGCAGTGGACATACACAATCGCAGGATTGAGTTTGCGCACTGCGTCATACTCAAAGCCCAGACGCTCGATCGCATCGGCGCGAACGTTATGAATGAACACCTGGGCGGTGGGGATCAGCTCCCTGAGGCGATTGCGATCACTCTCGCGCTTGAGATCCAGCGCGAGGCTCTGTTTGTTGCGGTTGAGAGCCATGAATACCGAGCCCATTTCGGAATGGGTGGCGTGCTTGCCACTGTGGCGCTGGCGGTCGCCGCTCGGACTTTCGATCTTGATGACTTCCGCACCCAGATCGGCGAGCGTCTGGGTGGCGTAGGGGCCGAAGATGAATTCGGTCAGATCCAAAACGCGCACCCCCGCCAGCGGCCCGTTCGCCTTGATTGTCATGGTTTCCTCCGTAGTTGCCTGATGACGCTTGGCAAAACACTAGGCGCAAGGTGTGGTGCCGGAAAAGGGGGCTCCTCAGATTTCTCACCAAAGGAGGCAGCGGACGCGGGCCGGCGAAGGAGGGCGCGGGCGCCAGGACAGTTGATGCCTGGCGCGCGCCGTGGAAGAACTACGACGATACTCCAGCAGGGATAGTGAGTCGGCAATGCAGCTCCACTTGTCTTCTTGGCCTGAAATCGATGCCTATCTAAAAAAATCCAAGGCTATTTTGCTCCCGATAGGGTCCACGGAACAGCACGGCCCGAACGGACTTTTGGGCACGGACGCGCTGTGTCCGGAAATCATTGCGCGACGCGCCGGTGACGAAGCGGGATTTCTCGTGGGGCCCACTTTCAATGTCGGTCAGGCACAGCATCACATGGCTTTTTCCGGCACGATCACGTTGCGCCCTTCGACCATGATTGCTGCGATGTATGATTGGGCAACCTCCCTTGCCCGTCATGGCTTCACCCATCTTTACTGGCTGAACGGGCATGGCGGTAACATCAATACTATCAATGCGGCTTTCAGTGAAATCTATCATGGGATCACCTTTGCCGAACCGGGCTCCAACCGTCCGCCGCTGCGCTGTCAGCTGCGCAACTGGTGGGAGCTACAAGGGGTGGCGGATATATGCAGACAGCTGTTTCCCGTGGGTGAGGGCAGTCATGCAACCCCATCGGAAGTCTCGGTGACCTATTTCGGCTATCCCGAGGCGATCAAGCACGTGGAAATGACGCCCAAGATTGCGCCCTTGGGACCGATCTTCGATGCCGAAGACTACCGCCGCCGTTTTCCTGATGGCCGTATAGGGTCGGATCCCAGTCAGGCTTCGGTAGAGGCCGGCGAAAAGATCGTCCAGGCAGCGGTCAAGGCCGTGATTGCCGAGTTTGAGCGCTTTGCTCATAGCTGAGAGGGGGGCAGACCTGTCTGCCAAGGAGCTTTGCCCATGAGAGCCCTGCAGTTTGACCGGACCGGTTCGCTCGAGCACCTTAAACTCGTTGAGTTGCCTGTCCCTAAGTCGCGCGCGGGCGATGTACTGGTTCGTGTCACCGCCGCCGGCGTCAATCCGTCGGACGTCAAAAATGTTCTGGGGCGGTTTGCCTACACGACGCTTCCGCGTGTGCCTGGCCGTGATTTTGCTGGCGAAATCATAGCAGGCCCCTCCTCGCGGATCGGGCAGCGCGTGTTCGGCAGCGGCAAGGAACTCGGATTTACCGACGATGGTAGCCATGCAGGCTTTGTCGCAGTTCCCGAGGACGGGGTTGCTGCCATGCCGGAAGGTCTCAGTGCTGCACAGGCAGCCAGTATTGGCGTGCCTTATGTAACAGCGTGGGATGGCCTTGAGAAGGCGGGCGCTCACGGCGGTGCACGTGTCCTCATTATCGGGGCCGGGGCCGTTGGGCGCGCGGCGTTCGCGCTTGCCCATTGGCGCGGCGCCAACGCCGTTGTCGCGGTGCGCCGCAGCGAACAGGCGCAGGAATTGGCAGCCTTGGGATATAGTGTGATCCTTCTGGGTGCAGAGACGTTGAGTGGCGCGCTTCCAGCGGCGTTTAACGGGGCTGCGGACGTTGTCTTCGATACCACCGGCGCCTGGACGGCAGCCTGCATTGAGGTGCTGGCGCCGTTTGGTCGGCTCGTGATCATTGCGGCTCCCTCAAGCGGAAAGGTCGAGCTGCCGACCTTGAGTCTCTATCGCCGCGGTGGCAGCCTGATCGGTGTTAATTCGCTGCTCTATGACACACGCGCCTGCGCGCGGATTCTCGAGCACTTGGCGCAAGGTTTTGTAAGCGGGGGACTTCGCCTTTCTTGCCAGCCAGTGGAGTGGGCTGCGGAAGATGGCGTGGGGGCCTATCGGGCACTGGAACGCGGCAGCAGCGAGAAAATCGTGCTCACGGACTTTGCCTCCTAGGCTTGCGTGGGCGCTGGTGAAAAGCTCACTGCGCCCCCTGACGGCGCGCGCCAGGCGTAGCGGACGTCGGGCAGCCCTTCTTCGTTGCGCGATCCATCAGTGAATTCGACTGCTTTGAAGCCGCGGCATTCGTAGAACTGGCAGGCGCGCGTGTTGCGGGCAAAACACCACAGCTGAAGAATGCCCTCAGACGCGGCCTTGCTGCGCGCCAATAACAGATCGCCGCAGCCCTGTCCCTGCATGTCTGGGTGCACATAGAGATGATTGAGCCAGTGGCCCTGGCAGGCGGCGAAGCCACAGACAATCCCGTCCCTGGCGGCGACAAAGATCTGTTCGGTTCGAAAACTGGCGCGGATATAGTCGCGCTCCTCGTCACAACTGTGCAGTCGCGGCAGAAACCCCAGTTGTTTCCTCGCCGCCGTAAAAACGGCTGCCACGGCGATTGCTTCGTGCGGCTGCGCCGGGCGAATTGAAATTTTCGCATCCATGGCGCTGAACTATAGGCGCAGCTCTTGACTTGTGGAACTGGGCGCCCAAACTCCGCCTTATCCCAGGGGCGCTTCGATGAACGAGGCTGAGATCCGCTGCGGCGGGGTCCCTTAGAACCTGATCCGGTTAAGACCGGCGTAGGGAGCGGATGGCGCCAATGCCACCCTCACACGCCGAACAGAGGTGGCCATGAACGAAATGCTCCGTAATCCCAAAGCCGTCAGCAATGACATGGTGACACGAGGGCCCTTGCCCGGTTCACGCAAGCGGATCGTCGATGGTGTGCCGTTTCGTGAGGTGCCGTTGTCCGGGGGAGAGCCCTCGGTGCTCCTTTATGACACCTCGGGAGCCTATACCGACGAGAACGCCCAGATCGACATTGCCCGAGGGCTTGCGTCAAGACGTGCTGACCGGATCTTGGCGCGAGGTGATGTGGAAAGCTATGCGGGGCGGGAGCGTCTGGCTCAGGATGACGGACTGAAGCCTGGAGAGGTTCTCGGTGTCCCGCAATTTGCCCGCGGATCGCGGCAGCCATTGCGGGCGAAGGCCGGATGCAATGTCACCCAATTACATTATGCGCGGCAGGGTCTGATTACGGACGAAATGCGGTTCGTCGCAGCGCGGGAAAATCTGGGACGTGCCAAGCTGCGTGACGGAAATTCTTTTGGGGCGCTGATGGTTGACGAAATCACGCCGGAGTTTGTGCGCGATGAAATCGCTCGGGGACGCGCAATCCTGCCTTCCAACATTAATCATCCCGAAACCGAGCCGATGATCATCGGCCGCAATTTTCTGACCAAGGTGAACGCCAATATCGGCAATTCCATTGTGACCTCGGGTGTTGCTGAAGAAGTAGAAAAGCTGGTGTGGGCGATCCGCTGGGGCGCCGATACGGTGATGGATCTTTCCACCGGGCGGCATATTCACTCAATCCGGGAGTGGATCATCCGCAACTCCCCAGTTCCGATCGGCACGGTCCCCATCTATCAGGCGCTTGAGAAGGTTGGTGGAGTTGCCGAGGATCTGACCTGGGACATCTACCGCGACACGCTGATCGAACAATGTGAGCAGGGGGTCGACTACTTTACGGTGCATGCCGGCGTACGTCTTGCACATATCCCGCTTACAGCGGATCGCGTTACCGGAATCGTTTCGCGCGGCGGCTCCATCCTTGCCAAATGGTGCCTTGCCCATCATCGCGAGAATTTTCTCTACACGCATTTTGAAGAGATCTGCGAAGTCCTCAAGCAATATGACGTCTCGTTTTCGCTGGGCGATGGGCTGCGCCCCGGCTCGACGGCCGATGCCAATGATGCGGCGCAGTTCGCGGAACTGGAAACTCTGGGTGAGCTCAATCGCATCGCCCAACGTCACGACGTTCAGGTCATGATCGAAGGTCCGGGCCACGTGCCGATGCACAAGATTAAGGAGAACATGGACCGGCAGCTGAAGGTCTGCGATGAAGCACCCTTCTACACGCTAGGACCGCTGACCACGGATGTGGCGCCGGGCTATGATCACATTACCTCGGCGATCGGTGCGGCAATGATTGGCTGGTTCGGTACTGCGATGCTCTGCTATGTCACCCCCAAGGAACATCTGGGGCTGCCAGACCGCGACGATGTCAAGGAAGGCGTAATCGCCTACAAGATTGCGGCACATGCAGCTGATCTTGCCAAAGGCCATCCGGCAGCAAGATTGTGGGACGATGCCATGAGCAAGGCCCGCTTCGAATTCCGCTGGCGCGACCAGTTTGCTCTGGCTCTCGATCCGGAAACCGCGCAGGCCTACCATGATGAGACCTTGCCGGCTGACGGCGCCAAGGTCGCGCATTTCTGTTCGATGTGCGGGCCAAAATTCTGCTCGATGAAGATCAGCCAGGAAGTGCGCGATGCCGCCCGCGGCAGCAACGACCGGCTCTCATCGGAGCAGATCCGCGCGGCTATGGCGCAGAAGGCGGAGGAGTTTCGCCAGCATGGTGGCGAGATCTATTTGCCCCAAAACGCCGCGGAATAGACGCAAAATGAATGCGTGGGCTGAGGACCCATCCTGGGGAAAATCCGATATCGGTCGTCAGGGAGTGGAGTGGACAGATGCTGACACTTGATCGGGGCCGCAGTGCCCTGCTGCTCATGGATTTCCAGAACGGAATCGTTGGTATGTTCGGCGACCAAGGTGCTGTGCTTGTCGAGCGGGCAGCGCGGGCGCGCCTTGCTGCGCGTATGGCCGCGATGGCAGTGATTTATATCCGGGTTGCACTGACGGTGGAGGAAGGTACGGCGGTTCCGCCGCAAAACCGCATCTTTGCGGCGGCCGCGGCGAGCGGGCGTCTGAACGCTGACGACGCCAGCACGCAGATTGTTGCGTCACTGGCTCCGGCTGGAGGCGAAGAAATTTTCCGCAAGCGCCGGGTTGGGGCGTTTTCGACCACGGAGCTTGGCAGTCGACTGCATTCTAGGGGCATCGATACTCTGGTGCTTGCGGGACTTTCCACATCCGGGGTGGTTCTCTCCACGCTCAGGGATGGCGCCGATAGGGACTTTCGTATCCTGGTCCTGTCGGATTGCTGTACTGATCCCGACCCCGAGGTTCACCGTCTGCTGATGGAGAAAGTATTTCCACGACAGGCGGAAATTATTCTTCTCGACGACTTCGTTGCTTGCTGCAAGGGCTGAGACAGGGACATCATTAAGGCAGCTTTGCCCACACGCCGGGTTTGCCTGCGGCAACACGACGAGGTGGCGCGCCGCCATCTTACGCGGGGACACGCAGCATGTTTGTTGCGCATGTTGTCGTGGTTGGTGCCAATGATGGCACAAATGCGGCACATGCCGCCCCGATAATGCCCTATTCGGTTCAGTCTGGGTTCACTCGCGGACCGCCATCCTGTCAGGGTGGAATGGAGCAAATGCTTCGTTTCCAGTCAAGGAAAGGCGATATGCCATGAAAAAGTTATTTGCTGCTGCGCTAGCCCTCAGTCTTCTTGGTCCGACCATGGCCTTTGCCCATGGCGATGGCGGGTATGGCTGGCGTGAGCACGGGGATGAGGGCAGTGGCGTTGCACTTGCGGCAGGTCTTGGCATTGCGGCACTTGCCATCGTAGCGGCAACGTCAAACTCCGGGCCGAGCTATCCTGATGCAGGCTATGCAGGCTATGCAGGCTATGCAGGCTATGGCGGCTATGGCGGCTATGGCGGCTATTACCCCTATGGGACTTATATGCCGGCGGACGGTTATGGCGCCCAGATCTACGTCAATGGTCCGCGTGGCTACTACGACCATGAGGGCTGGCGCGGACGTGGGGATGGCTGGTATGGCTACGGGGATCGTGACGAGCGCTAGACTGGTCGCCCGGCGCGGCAAGCCGCGCCGGGCCGGGACTTTCACGCTCGTGTCCGCGGTTTGCGGCCAATACCCAGATGCTGGCGCCAGAGCTTGGAGGGGA
>JAKAVI010000110.1 GCA_021817355.1 Pseudomonadota bacterium
TTTCGTCGGCATTTACCGCCCCTGATTCGCGTCCAAACCAAGAGAATCAAGTGCACCCATTGAAATCAAAGGGAAATTTAAAAAAGATGTGTAGATGGGGTAGCCCTTTAGGGTGGGGAGGATGTCAGAATTCTGGCGCTGATGGCGCATAGCGTCATCTCCCCATTTCTTAAGATGGAGCGGTGGTCGAAGCTAGGTTCCAGCTTTGGCCGGAAACTGTCGCTAGGGGTTGCTACTTTTAGGGGCCATGGCGTCTGAGCCATTTTTTTTCTCGCGAACCGAGGGTCTGGCCCGCATCGCGACATTGGGATTGGTGTACCATCGCGCGACGCGTGAATGCACGGATTTGCTCGCGTCGGGGTGCGGCGGCATTGCATCGGCGAAGAGCTGGGTTACGAACACCTCGTGGCCATTGATGGCGACCCCGACGCCTGTTTGGGTGTAGTCGGAAAAAGCGAGGTTATCGCGGTGACTCTTGCTCCGCATCCAAATTTTGACAAAGCGTTTGGCGAAGCTATTGATGTTTATGCCAGCTGCCTTGGTGTAATATTGGGCCGCGATATTTTCCCCAAGAAGGCCCTGAAAAGACTTGTCACGTGCCATAATGAGGCCTGCCGTGGTTTCGCCGTTGGGCGCGCGATGACCGAGAAAATGCTCACGCGCCATATCCTCACTATGAGTGCGGGCCACAGCTGTGAGTTCCGGATCGAGTACCAAGGGCTTTGCGGCCGGATTGGTTTTAAGTCGATCCCTTTCGACGAGGACAAAGATCCGTCGTTCTAGCTCCGCCAACTGGTTGTGGGAATTGCTGGCCAGGGCGTGGCCCGCGGAAAGCTGACCCTGGTTCGCACATCCTGCCAACATCAGGGCTAAAGCGGTGGTCGCGATCCTGGCGCGGTCCTTTATCCACCGCATTTAGGCAAGGATCTCAAACAGACCTGCCGCACCCATGCCTCCACCAATACACATGGTAACAACGCCAAACTTGGCTCCGCGCCGCCGCCCCTCGATAAGCAGATGGCCTGTCATGCGCGCACCACTCATGCCGTAGGGATGGCCAATTGAGATAGCTCCGCCATTTACATTCAACTTTTCATGGGAGATGCCAAGCCGGTCAGCACAGTACAGGACCTGGCTCGCAAATGCCTCGTTGAGCTCCCAAATGTCGATATCGTCGACCTTCAGCCCATGACGGGAGAGCAGCCGGGGAACTGCAAACACCGGACCAATGCCCATTTCGTCGGGCTCGCAGCCCGCCACGGCGAAGCCACGGAAAATTCCTAGCGGTTTGATACCACGATCCCGCGCGATACTGCCATCCATGACTACGCAGGCTGACGAACCGTCGGAAAATTGCGAGGCATTTCCAGCGGTGATGTATTTTCCTTCCTTCACCTTCATGCCGCCGCGGAATACCGGCGCCAGAGATTTGAGGCCATCGATCGTGGTGTCTGGTCGGTTGCATTCGTCGCGGTCAACGATTGCGTCAACAATACTTTCCGCTCCCGTGTTCTTGTCGACTTTCTTCATTTTTGTCTTCAGGGGTACGATTTCATCACCGAACTTGCCGCTTTGCTGAGCCGCAGCGGTCCGGAGCTGGCTTTCCAGAGCGTACTTGTCTTGCCGTTCGCGACTGATGCCATACCGTTCGGCTACGATCTCAGCTGTTTCGATCATGGACATCCACAAAGCCGGCTTGATCTCCATCAAGTGCTCTTCGATGATATTTTTGGTGTTCATGCCGCCCATCTGCACAAGGCTGATGGACTCCACACCGGAGCCTATGGCTACAGGTGTTCCCTCGGTGATGATCTGTTGAGAGGCCATGGCGATTGCCTGTAAGCCTGAGGAACAGAAGCGATTGATCGTGGTGCCGGAGGTAGTCACAGGGCAACCGGCCCAGATTGCCGCATTTCGTGCGACATTCATTCCGGTTGCGCCTTCTGGCTGGGCACAACCCATGAAAACGTCTTCTATCTCGGCTGGATCGAGGCCCGCGCGGGCAATTGCATGCTTGATGGCATGGCCGCCCATGACCGCACCGTGCGTGATGTTGAAGCCGCCCCGAACGGACTTGGCAAGTCCCGTGCGGGCGGTAGAAACGATGACGGCTTCGCGCATGGCTTTCCTCCGGAAGGGCAACAAGGAAGCAGACCTTAAGCTGTGAACCTACCTTCCGCCAAGCCTACGGCGCGGCTCTGGCGTCGAAATCCATACCACTGGGCGTTGTGGCGTGCTCTGGCTCGTCGGATTTTCGCCGCGAGGGTACGAGCTGTAACCTACGGGTTATGACTTGCCGCCGATTTGATCGCAGGGACCTGATCGTGGGGCGCAGTTTGTCCACGAGCGTCCGCCCGATGCGGGAAACGCAGAGTGAACACGATGACTGAGCCGAGTACGGCAAGGCCAAGGGCAATATCTCCCGAAATGGAGATATTGGGATCGCTGAGCGTGACCGCATCTGCGACGCCCATCGTGAGTACCGCCAGCGCCCAGGCTGCGGTGATAAGCAGGTGCGAACGCCACAAGCCCGCAAATCTTCTGCGTGTAGCTGTACCGTGATAGGCAAGACTGAGAGGCTGGCTACGGGCAATCGAAAACACGGCAAGCCCGAATAGGGTGGCCTCCACCGCAAGGCGGGTTGTTAACAGGCGCAAATTAGGCTCCAGAAAGCCACCGACAATCGCCAACCCCCCAAAAATCACAAGGTTCGCGCCGTCAAGTACGCGCAAGCGGGGTGTATCTACGAAATCGCGGATCGCGATTACAAAAGCCGTAGCAAATGCCAGCCAGACCCCGAGGTTGAGCGATAATAGCGTAACAAGTGAGAAGATGATGAACGGTGCAAAGCCGAACAGTGTAGCCAGTGCGATCCGGCGCTCGGCGAGGCGTTCATCCATGAGCATCACCTTTGGCCAAAGCGGCCCGGGCGTTAAGCGCCCAGGCCGTTCGTGCTCTTTTTAATGCTGGGCGGGTTGGGCCGGTGACGCGGGAGCGGGAGTGGCTGCGGCGCCTTGCTCTTTGGACTTTATCCACAGTTTCCACAACGCTGCTGCACGAGCTCGTGCAGGTGCTCCGTCCACCTGAGCCAATTCCTGGTCGGCTTGCGCGTATTGGCCCTGCGCAGCCAGTGCGATGCCAACAATGAAGTGCGCTTCGCTCGGATCCTTGACGCCCTTAGTCATTGCAGCCTTGCCGGCAGTCACCGCATCTGCATAGCGCTGATAGCCCCAGTAGTCTTCGGCCAGAGCGAGTTCCTGTTTGCCGTCACGCGCATTTTGCGCCGCGCGTGCAATTTGCGGCAGAGAATGCTCATCTTCAGACTTTTCGTGGGAAGCTTTGGCAAGAAGCTGGGCGACCTTGCCCGAGTCAGTGATTTTATTGGAGGTCAGCCCCTGCTGAAGGTATTGGAGGGCCTCCGCGGGATAGCCACGCTTGTCAGCGATGCGGGCCGAAATTGTATAGTCATCCGGCGCGGTTACCGCGTGCGTGATGTAGCGTAGACGGTACAGATAGAGAGCATCGAGCTCGGTAATGCCGTTGGTACCAAGTGCATTGTCAATCAGCTGACCCCAATCATCCGGTGTCCCGTAGTACAGCGTCAGCTTTTCCAAGATCTTCAGGGCACCAGCCTCGTCATTGCTTGATGCATCGGCGCTCATGATGATCTGCAATGCAGCCTCTGGCGGCTGCTGCTTGGCAGCCTCATCCGTGGCGATGGCCTGCTTGGCGGCGGTCTTGGCGTTGGCCATATCCTTCTGATTGTAATAGGCAACGGCGAGATTGGTGAGCGAAGTGGCGTCCAGTGGCCCCATCTTCTGAAGACGTTCGGCGGCGTTGATCACCTGTGGCCAGTGATGCGCATTGGTACTCAAAAGCAGGGCATTGTGCAGGCTTTGCTGCTGTTGCGCGAGATCAAGGGTGCCGAACGCCGGAGAGGCGACGACCGCCTCATAGGCCGTGGTCGCTGTCGCGAAATCTTTTTGCTGAACCGCGATGAAGGCCTTTATTTGATTGATTTTCAGCTGATCGAATGCCGACATTTTCGGCACGCTTTCGGCTTTCTGTAATGCGGCATGGGCTGCAGCCCAATCGCTCTTCTGGGCGGCCTTGATCGCTTCATTGAGGGGTTCACCAACCGCGCGGCTGACATGCGGCTCCTTGGCAGCATAGGCGTAGGGAACCGTCGAAATCGCGGTTGCCGACCCGCACAGGAGCGCGGCGATGAATGCGGTGCGGAGGAGATGTTGTTTCATGGGTATTCCTCTTCTTAACGCGCCGGCAGCGCCGGCTGCGCATGCGACACTATCCGGCCCGGCAAATGTGGCCAATGGGAGGCAGATATATCATGCCCCGAGCCGCCCATGGGTCCTCCGTTGCGCGGCCTGACAAAACCGCCTATCAGGCTCTGAGCAGAAATTCCAGTTGCTGGCATGACTGAATCTACCGGTACCTTGCCCGAGGGCGCCGAACTGGCGTCTACGGGCGGATTTAATGCCTATATCGGCCCGCTTTATCGTCTTCCGGACGAGGCGGACGGCGCGGTGAAGCGATTCTGCTTCATTGCTGCTCTGCACCATATGAATGCGAGCGGCACGGTGCATGGCGGCATGCTGATGAGCTTTATTGATGTGTCGATGAGCCGTACCACCCGTCTTGTGACCGGGGCCCAGCGTACCGCCACCGTGTCGCTGGCCACGGATTTTGTCGGGCCAGGCCGTCTTGGCGAGGTCATCCAGTCGCGCGTGCGCATCAGCCGCAGGACGCGAAGCATGCTGTTTCTGGCCGCTGAAATCTTTACCTCCGAGCGCATGCTCGCCGTGGCCAATGGTCTTTGGAAGGTATCGGAGGTTGCATGAGTACGCCTCTGCCGCCTGGCTATCGGCAGACCGAACTTGTCGATCCGTTCGAAATCTTTATCGGTCCGGTCTATGAGATCGGTGAGGGCTTAGCCAGGCGCTATGCCCTTCCGGTCGATGCACGCCATGTCAACATGGGCGGACGCATTCACGGAGGTGCGCTCATGACCTTCGCCGACCTGTCGCTTGGTCAAGCCGTTTGGGATGCCACCGGCCGGGCGGCCGTTGCGACGACAAACATGCAGACCCAGTTTCTCAGAGGGGTCCGTATTGGCGACATGGTTGAAGTTGCCCCGCAAATTACCCGGCGCACGCGAACCCTGGTTTTTGCCCGCGGCGACTACACGGTAAAGGGCGAACTGGTATTTACTGCACAGAGCGTGTGGAAATTGTTAGGCGAGAATTGAGTCAACGCGAGCGCTAACCGCTCCTTTACCTTGAAGGCACAAAATCCCTCTAGCCACAGGGAGAGGCGCGAGATGCCGGCGGAACTGGTCCTCGGGGCCGTGCAGCTGGGTTTGCCATACGGGGCCGCGAACCGCACAGGGCAGCCATCACATGCGGAGGCCCTGCGCCTGGTTGGCCGCGCGGTTGACCATGGGATTTCGACCTTTGACACGGCGCGCGCCTATGGGGACAGCGAAGAGCGCCTGGGTCAGGCATTGGCCGCGCGCCCCGTGCGCATGGTGACCAAGTTGTCGCCTCTGACGACTCTGGCCGAAGATGCCCCGCAGGAGACCGTCAGTGCTGCAGTTGATGCCAGTCTTGCGCAGTCCCTCCAAGCGCTGAGGAAGGAGCGGATCGACTGCCTGATGTTACATCGCGCCGCCCATCGCACGTCCCACGGTGGGGCGATCTGGAATCGTCTGCGCGAGCACCTTGACGGCGGGTCCGTTCTGGCGCTCGGGGTATCGGTGCAGACCCCCCAAGAAGCGCTCGAGGCGTTGGCCTGTCCGGATGTTCAGCATGTGCAGATGCCCTTCAATATGCTCGATTGGCGCTGGCGTCATGATGGGGTGATCGCGGCCATCGGTGCGCGGCGGCAGGTTACTATCCATGTGCGCAGTGTTTTCCTTCAGGGTGTGCTGGTGGCTCGTGATCCTTCGGTTTGGCCGGAGGTGAGCGGGGTCAGTGCTGACAGCCTGATCGCGCACATCGATGGGCTGGTGCAAGATCTTGGACGATGCGGTCCTGCGGATTTGTGTCTCGCCTATGCTCGGGGGCAGGAATGGATTGATGGGGTGGTTTTGGGTATGGAAACCGTGGATCAACTTGAGACCAACGTATCTTTGTTTCTGCGTCCGCCGCTGACACCGCAGGAGTGCAGGCGTATAGAGGCCTGTTGCCCCCATGTGCCCGAAGCGCTGCTCAACCCGGCCCTGTGGACTGCGCGCGCATGAGCGGTCACGACCCTTTCCGCTTGGACGGGCGGATCGCATTTGTGTCCGGAGCAGCCCGTCATTTGGGACGGGCAATGGCAGTCGCCCTTGCCGATGCTGGGGCCCATGTCATTCTCAATGGCCGTGGTCTGGGTGCGCTTCAAGCTCTTGAAAGCGAACTGGGAGCTGCCGGTTACAGCAGCGAATGTGCGGCCTTTGATATGGGAGATCTGGACCGGGTCCGGGCTTTCTTCGCGAGCCGGGAGCGTCTCGACGTCATTGTTAACGGCGCGGTTACGATGGCCGGAGCTGGGTTCGATGTGCTCCAGCCGGAGGCGTTTGAGGTCACCTACCGCACTGCAGTAATAGGAACATTTGAGGCCGTGCGCGCGGCTTTGCCGGCCTTGCGCGCGGCGGTCCGTGCCCATGGCGATGCTGCGGTGGTTAACGTCGCCTCGATGTACGGCATGGTGGCTCCGCGTCCAGCCCTCTACAGCGAACCGAAGGCCATCAGCCCTGCCCATTACGGTCCGGCCAAGGCGGCGCTCCTGCAACTGACCCGGCATCTGGCTGCGCAGCTGGGGCCCGAAGGGATTCGCGTGAACGCCCTGGTCCCCGGGCCCTTTCCGCGCGCAGAGGTGCAGGCCCAGGATCCGGCCTTTGCCGCCCGTTTGGCGGCTGGAACCATGCTGGAACGGCTTCCAACCCCTGACGAGATCAAGGGACCACTCCTGTTTCTGGCGTCTCCGGCCTCCAGTTTTGTCACGGGTGCAGCGGTTCCTGTGGATGGCGGCTGGACGGCTTGGTAGGTTAGAAAATTGGTGAGATCATGAATGCGATGGCCATACTCACCTCCCTGCGTGCCGCCCGCGATGGCGGCTATCCTGACGAACTTCGCGAGCATCTGAGGCGCTTTGGGCTCCTTGATGCAGTTGGCGACGTGGCGCTTGGCCGGCTCCTGTCTGAAGCCAGCTGGTTCGGTCTGCCAGGAGGGGTGACCCTTGCCCGCGATGGCGAAAATGATAATGCACTCTTTCTCGTCATAACCGGTTGTCTTGGTGTCTTCGTCGAAGAAGATGACGGTGGCCGACGTTTGGTCGCTCACATTCCGGCGGGCGAAACCGTGGGCGAGATGAGTCTCATTTCAGGCGAGCCGCATTCCGCGACGTTGGTGGCGTTGCGCGACACCGAGCTGATGCGGGTTGATGCAAGAAGCTTTGACACGCTGATCGCACGTCACCCACGGGTCATGCTCAATCTGATGCGGATCCTAGTACGACGTCTGCGCGATACCACACAGCATGGACATGACAATGCGCGTCCGAAATCCTTTGCCATTGTACCTTTGCAAGAAGGTCTGGAGGGCGAAAACATTGCTGCCCGCCTTGCTGCCGCACTGGCCGAAATGGGTTCAAATGCTGCTGTCGTTGATGCCTCTGCTG
>JAKAVI010000154.1 GCA_021817355.1 Pseudomonadota bacterium
AAACAAGCGCCACGCCAAGGCCAACTGGCAATTCACAACCGCCGACGCCCGCGTCAAGCTCAAAAGACTATACCCTCAGTTCGAATGACTCGGGCGACTAGAAATGGATTTCGTATTCCATTTGCCAGCGCAGCGTAGTCTTGGGGGCGGCGTCGGTGAGACCGAACAGGATGCCGCCGTTCCATTCCAGTGTGCCGGGTCCAATGTCGAAGATATTCCCGAAGAGCTGCGGTCCGGCACGATTGTCCTGGTTGTTCCAGTTGGAGAAATGGCCGATCTGACCGGGTACGCCGTAATATTGGAAACCCGGCTCGACCGCGAAATGCCGACCAAATTTTACCTGCCAGGCGTCAACTCGCGTTTCCCAAGCCCATTGAAATTGCGGCCGGCCCGAAGCGTGCGAGCCGAGCTCCTTTTCGATGAACAAATTGATGGAATTGCTCAGACCCCAAAAATCCTTGCGCAGAACAGGGCCGAAGGTGGTTTCGTTGGGATCGCCTTTCAGCATCCCTTGGCCATATTCGGCAAAAAAACCGGCATCGAGCCAATATTCGCCGCGCTCGGTGAACTGAAATAAATTTTCCGAAGTGAGCTGGCTGAAATAAGTTGCCTGACCGGATCCCGGACCGCGTTCGAATTCGAACTCCAATTCGGTCTGCCACCACTTGGTGACGCCATATTCGATTTCGGTGGTATAGCTTCGCTCGCCGTTCTTGTCGGGGTTATGATCAAGACCGAGATCGCCGAGATTCTCGACCGCCAACTCGCCTTGATTGACGTCGGGGGTCCACACCTGGAAATCGGCGCGGGCCGTGCCCGCGTCGGCGAGCGCTAAAATCGCGGCCCCGCCGACCGCCCAAGTCAAGATTCGCAAATTCATGATCAATCCCCTAAATATTAGCAAATAAGACGCATTCGCATAGAAAATCACCGCGAATGCGATTGGATAGTCACACCGATCTCAGCTCATTCGGCGGCTCGCGCGGCTGCTGAATCGCGGTCACGCGATGGCTCGTACCTGAAGACGTGCATCAGCGTGCCGATCACGATCAAGGTCGCGATGTAAAAGACGAGCTGGATGCCGGCGGGCCGCGCGGTATAGCCGGTCAGGACATGAATCAATTGGCCGGTCAGGCTGTTTTCTGTGAGGATGAACGACGTACCCCACAGATTATTGCCAAGCGCGGGAAGCACATTCGCCGCCGTCAGAAAAGCCGCGCCCTGCGACGCCATGCCGGCGGCCAGGAGCAGGATCAGCCAACTGGTGACGCCGAACAGATAGCGTAGGGGAACGGCCAGCAGCCCATAATAGAGCGCCGCGCCGACAGCGGAACCAACAACCGCGCCGATGGCGCCGCCCACCACCATGCTGCCGGCGCTGGTGCCGTCGGCGAACGCAATGCTGTAAAGGAACAGCACGGTTTCGGAACCTTCGCGCAGCACCGCAATACCGCAAACCAGCGCCAGGGCATAAAGCGCGTGCGCGCCGCTGAGCACGTCGTGGCCGATCTTGGTCGCGTCGGCGGCGATCTCGCGACCATGCCGGTTCATCCAGATCCAGATATTGTGCCAGCCAAGCATGAGCACCGCGGCGGACAGGATAGTGGCATTGAACAATTCCTGGCCGATGCCCACGACCAGCCCGGCTTCAAGCACTTCGCGAAAGACGATGATCAGAGTCACGAGAATGGCACACTCCTATTTCGCGACCAGATGGCCGCGATCCTCGGGGTGAAAATCGTCGAAGAACTCGTAGCTGCCGGCATTGAGGGGATCGATGAAGACGGTGATCTGGCCGCCGGGCGGGACCGTCTCCTCGCGATGAAAGTCGGAACTTTCGAATTCCGACATGGTGGTATTTTGATTGCGGACGATGATCTTGAGCTTTCGGCCCGCGGGAACGGGAACCTCGCTGGGCACGAACTTGCCGCCTCTGATCGTAATTACGATATCGCCATCACCGGCATAGGCCGGCAGAACGATCCCCACCATCACCAAGAACGCGCAAACGCCAACCCACCTCATTCCATGCATCGCCAATATGGTCCTCCGCCACTAACAATCATTTGCAAAATGTCTGCGAATGATACTTATTCTCAACAAAGAATCAAGAGCTATCGGTTCACGCGACCGAGGCTGACTTCCTCCCGGACGCCCGTGCCGACATGCGCACGGGCCGATTCCCCTAAATCTTCAAATGGACTTCAAATGGGGATTACTAGCGAGTGTCGGTCTTGGCCAATGCGTGCCTCCCCCACAACACATTTTGACAATACAAATCAATATGTTAGACGAAAGCTCAACACCTTTTCCTTTCAATACTCAGAAAATGACCGAAAGCACCGCTCAGGGCAGCGACGCGAGATTAGCAACGCAGTAGCCCTAATATTTCTAGCAGATACATTGGGTTCCTAGCGGCGCGGTTTCGCCGCCGCTTGATTGGTCGTCTTTCTACGGTCTAGAGGAGCTGGTTGAGCGCGAAGTGCCGAACCACGCCCATATTTTTGCCCCTTGCGCCCGACGCGTAGAGGCGGCTGATCTTCGTGGAAAGTCACGTGGAGGGCCCAATCAAGATTACTTTCAATGCCTCATTGGACGCGGGTGGTCCCCGCAAACTCAGTGGCGATGATCGCACGGAAGCAGATGTGGGAGCGCTGTTCGGTCCCAATCTTGCGGTCACGTGCGATTTGACTTTCGACCATAGAGATCGTGATCAGTTAGAGAAAGCAGGGCGCACCCGAAGCGGGCAACGCCTCATGGGTCTTGCCAGCGCTTTCGACGGAATGGGAGATATACTAACCGCCGGCCCAATTCCCTACCCGATGTCCGCATAGCATTTGACCTGCGAGCCAGCCGGTGCCGCGGCTTTGAGAGCGCGCTCATCGCGAACCTTCAGCTTACTTTTCCCGCTGACAGAACACCCGGACTTATGCCTTTTTTGCCCGGGGCGTCATGAAGAGATAGCCGCAATCATTGCCTCATTACCTGCCAAGTACGCTGCAAGTTCACTGAAAGTGTCGCTCATGCAGGACCCGCTTCTCTTTGCCATATGATTCTAACCTCACAAGCCGCAACGATTGCAATCGTGCACGCAGGCGCGACAGAACATCTCTTCTGTTGATAATCCGCTTAAAACGGCGGTCACCGCGCGACAGTAATTGAGCAACCAATTTTTGTATCCACGATTACGCACCGCTTTCGTCGGTACCGCTATATCCGGGTTTCCGCTATCTACCTGGTGTAGTGGGACGAAGCTTAGGACACACTCGACATTGAGATGCTGAAACGGAGACAACGTGGCATAATTCCCATTGTCCCTTACCAACTTTGACTTAGGGCTCTATGGTTGTTGACGGTGGTGTAAATCCGCGTGAACCTGGTGAATTACTCGACCATCGGCGCCAGGCCATTGAAGCCGCTGGACCTCTCATGGCGCCCCGCCGAATCCCGGGCGTAGAGTGTTTTCCTGCGCCATACCGCTGTAAAGTCTGGCCTTCGGCCACCGCCTGCGGTGGCTTCGGCCGTGACAACGGCCTGTCGCAGGAACCTTTGCCGCGAACAATTCGGCGGATGATTGTGGCTCGCTAGCGAGGCAAGTTCCGCGCCAAGATTTTTCACGCCACCAGAATTACGCGGTGTCTGACCACCATCGACAATGGTCGTCTTATGCACTCATGCGCGGTAACCTGTCATGGCCGCCAGCGACGATAACCCCAAATGCCACCACCACCGAAAAGCAGGAAAAGGACCACGATAATGAGGATCAGTTCCATTGGGTTCTCCAAAAAGGGGCACGTCAGGCTCAATCATCACGGTGATTTTTGACTGCACTGACTTGCCATGCGGAGAGACAACGCGCAGCTGCCGGGTATCGCTCAAAAATTGGCAGGAAACGTTCAATCGGTCGCGTCAGCAAAAAGCCCGGTGGCTATGCCACCGGGCCTTCGTCTGGCTCGTGATGCAATCTACTTATTGCGCAAAGCGTCCTTGGCGCCGCCAACCGCGCTCTCGACATGGCCCTTGGCCTTATCGAGCGTGCCCTTGTCCTGTAGCGTCTTGTCGCCAGTAACCTTGCCGGCAGCTTCCTTCATTGCGCCTTTGGCCTGGTTCGTCGCGCCATCAATGCGATCCTTATCCATCTGCATTCCTTTCTAGAATTTAGAGGCACTCTGGTAACCCCGCTCGACGGAGCGCGTTCCCTATCGAATTCGAAATGCAGCAATCGCGATAACTTAAAGCGTGTTGACGCCCTCAGGTCCAACCAACTTACTTTACGGCGCCATCACATGCCGCGACGCGTGACCGTCGCTCCGGGCAGGAACTCTATGAGTTGGCGAACACGGGCTTTCCGACGTGCATGGCCCTCCTTCTGGGATTGACCCGATACGCACCTATCCAATTCAAATCGCCGCCGTCGCCTATTTTTCCTCTCTTCGCCGTACAATACGGGGCCTTCCGAGCCCCCATATGCCAGTGAACCCGATCGTGGTAAAGAATGTTGAAGGTGAGCTGAATTATAAAAAAGATGACCAACGTTGTTCGCGATAGATTAGCCAACGCGATCGATCTCCCAACTTTGTCCTGGTATAAGCTGGTAACTGTAGATCATGTCGTCGACGTGCGGCTGATCTTGCCCTAGAGGAGGTATCCGCAGTTCAACGCCGATGCTTATCTGAAGGGTTTGTCTCAGCTGAGATATCCAACCAATATCTACCGGCTATTGGCGGTCCGCTGCACGGAAAAAGGGCGCGGCGATATCCCCAATTCATTCCCGGGATTGGCAGCTTTTGGACCTTTGCCGATGACACGGTAGCTGACGCGAGGACTTTCGATGATCTATGTCATCGGGAACGACAAAGTTGACCTCGCGGCGCGTGCGTCTGGAACGTAAATAAAGCTCGATTAGACGCCTTTATGCACCGCAGTCGAGGAAGATGACGTCAAAGCACAGGTTGGCCCACTTTCCATCGCCCATAGATCATGAGCTGGCGCTGATCAGACCACGTCGGGTTTCTCGGGTTATGGCCGGCGTCACCGATCATTACGAGCAGGTTCGCAAGAGCCGGCATGGATCAATACTACTCTTACCGCGGTAAGAGCTGGGTAGATTCCGACGCTACCGCCGCGATACCAGTTCATTACAATGCCCAGTTATTGATCTTAAATTTCCGACAAGTGTCGAAGCCAATCTGGGCGTTGTGCTTCGCCAGACTGGAAACCAGTAACCGGAGGCAGCCGTGAAGAATGTTTCTAGCGCCGAGAAGCGTGCAACTGAGCCTTTCCTTACCGATGTCCAATCCTTGAGGGAGCAGGCGCGTCATCACATGGAAAGGGGTGCGGTCACAAACACCTATATCGGCGATGTCCATCGTACCATCGATATTTTGCAGAGCGTGCTTGCGACCGAACTGGTTTGCGTATTGCGCTATACGCAGCACTCGATCGTTGCGAGCGGACTGGCAAGCGAAAGCGTCAAGGAGGAGTTTGCCCAGCATGGCACGGAAGAAATGGGGCATGTAATGGCCGTTTCTGCGCGGATTAACCAGCTCGGAGGTATACCTGATTTTGATCCCAAGGGCTTAGCGAGCCGGTCCGCGTCGGAATATGCGACCGGGTCCAACATGGTTTCCATGATCCGCGAAAATCTGATCGCGGAGCGCATTGCCGTAGACCATTATCGTGAGCTGATCCGATACTTTGGAGATGATGATCCCACCACGCGGGTCATGATCGAGTCGATCCTGGCGGTGGAGGAAGAGCATGCATCCGACATGCAAGATTTGCTTGTGACCCACGAAGGCGTTAGGCCAAATTCATAAGCGGGGCTCTTAGATGTCTATCTGAGAGAGCCGATGAGCAATTCGCTACCAGTTCTCGCCGAGGCGACTAAGGCAGGATCCGTCTGACTGTCTGGAGTACAGGAGTAAGACTATGTTGTGGGATGCTTCGGCGATAAATGGTTATGCGGTCGAGACCAGTGATGGCCGACTGGGGACCGTCGTCGACTTGCTTTTCGAAGATACCAGCTGGCACGTACGTTGGCTGGTTGTCGATACGGGCGCCTGGCTCCCGGGCCGGAAAGTGCTTCTGCCGCTTTCGGCCTTGGGGCAACCCGATCGAGCGTTGCGTCACTTTCCCGTCAAAATCACCATGCAACAGGTTAAGGACAGCCCGGATGTCGATACGGATCTGCCTGTGTCGCGGCAGATCGAAGCGCAGGTCCATGACTACTTTGGATGGGATCCTTATTGGAGTGGCCACTTCTCCCCAATAAGCAACGCCATAGCGACGCCATTTGTGATGCCACTCCATGAGCAGGAGCCAACACCGGTTGACCTGGCTCGAGTCTATACTCACCCCAATGAGGGTGACCCGCATCTGCGCAGTGTCGCAACTGTTACAGGGTACCATATTCACGCCAGCGACGGCGAGATCGGTCATGTCGAGGATCTTCTTGTGGACGATGCGGGTTGGAGCATCCGTTACATCAAGGTGGACACCAGGAATTGGTGGCCAGGCGAGAGCGTGTTGATCTCTCCACGCTCGGCAAAAAAGATCGATGAAGAGGACAAGCTTATTCACCTTGATGTTAGCCGGAAGAAGGTCAAGGGCAGCCCACCTTACGATCCGTTCATTACAGTCGATGGAGCCTATGAAGAAAAATTTTTGACGTATTACGGTATCAGATGGGTCGCGGTGTAATATACGATGAAGGTCTGCAGCTCTAACCCAGCGACCTTGGTCTCGCGCGACAATGACTGGAAAATGTCAATGTCCCTTAGCGCGTTCCGATGTACGCGCTAAGGGACATTCGCGTGGCTGCGAGACGGTAAAAGCTTAAGAAATTAACCTCAGCTAGCGGAGTGGAGCAGCTAATCTGCAATAAAGCCGCAATAAAGCTCTTCGACGAGTTGCGGTCTTGCAGATCACTCCGGTCGCCGATCGCAAGGAACTCTGCGCACACATTGTCAGGGGTTGGAGGAGGCGGTCAGCCTCTGCCATAGCGTAGCGACACTCGAATGAGGAGTGTTATGCGGAGGCATTCCCGCAGTTCTCGGTAACTGCGAAGTACCTCGGTTGCCAAGAACGTTGGTATAGTAGGGCAGGTACGAGAGCCCTAAGCGTATGTCCGCGCGCTATTCCTCATGCTGAACTGAACCATCTGAAGGAATTACTCCCTAAAATAGGGCTTGTCGCCACTATGGTTTCAAAGGCAGTGAGCCGTCACGGTATGATGCAAGAGCCAGCGCATCCTTCTCTCCAGGATCATAAAAGATCGCCCCAGGTGCCAGAGGTGCCATGATTTAGTGGAGATATAGAATTTTCATGTATCAACTCTCGCCGATCTCGTACGTGCAGATACCTAACCCTTCCTTAGTCGCTTACAGTAGCGCCACGGCAAGGAGGCTAATGAAAGCGCCACTGGAGAGTCGCACGGTCTGTCGCGACCGATTTCTCGGATGTAGCTGGCGGTACTTCGCTTGTGCCAGCCGGCTCAACTACCCCCTGGTCTTCATCGGCGATCCGCCTGTTCATCCAGGAAAAGATTAAATTGGGCGGACGGGCACGGGCAAAATCTCAAGACTGGCATATAATGATCCGTGTTTGGTCATTTCGTTCGGGATTGACCAGCGCATGGATTCGCAGATGCTTG
>JAKAVI010000348.1 GCA_021817355.1 Pseudomonadota bacterium
GGGGGGACTCGATGGAATAGCTGTCAAGAAGCTGCTTGGCGGTGCGGTTCTGAGGGGCTGTGATCCGGGCGCGTTGATGGAAGACGCCGGCATCGATCCGGCGGTCTATGGCAACGTCAATGCCGCGATCGACGGAAGATCATATTTTCGCCTTGTCCAGCAAATCCAGATCGCGCTTGATGATGCCTTTATCGGGTTTCTCGCTGAGGGGTGCCGGCTGGCGCTGGAGAAGGAACGGACCCGCTCCTATCTTCACTGCAGCACGCTTGGCGAAGCGCTTCGGGTCAGCATCAGGTTTACCCAGGCTCTGTCTGCCGATATCGGTCCGAGGCTGGTGGAAGAGGACCCACTTGGGGTCAAGCATGTCTGCACCTACCAGACGATCGCAGGGCTCGATCGCGACATCTTCGTATGGTTTCGCTTTGTCTGGATCTATCACCTTTTCAGCTGGCTGATCGGTCGGCCGCTAAAATTGCGCAAGGTCTTTGTGCGGAGCCAGAGGCCCACGCAAATCAATAATTTCCAGCGCTTTGCGCTGTTCAATGCTCCGATCGAGTTCGGGGCGTCGTTTGATGCGCTCTGCTATGACCGTCAGGACCTTCATGCCAATCTCGTGCATGGAAGTCTCAGCGAATACGAGACCTATAATGCGAGTATTCCAGACTGGTTTGCACCACCAAGTGGAGCACTTACCTGGCGCGGACGCACGGAGCAGGCCCTTTCACAGTCGCAACGCTGTGGTGACTGGCTGGCACCGATCGAGGAGATTGCCAAACGGCTGCGCAGCAATCCGCGCCGCTTGCGCCGGGATCTGGCGCGCGAGGGCGAAACCTTTCAGCAGATCAGGATGCGGCTGCGCGGCGAACTTGCCGGAGCATTCCTCCTTGCCACCGACATTCCTATCACCACGGTCGGTTACAAGGTGGGATTTGTTGAACCGGGCAGCTTCACCAGGAACTTCCTCGCCTGGTCGGGCATGACCCCGTCCGAATACCGCCGTCAATACAAATCGGACAGCACGCGGGTGGCCGTCGCAACGACGCTGCTCATGGAGCGCAGCAAATCCTGAAGACAGGGCGGAGCTGGTCATAAGGGCTAAATCTCGCTGCAAGTGGGGACAATGCCTTTTGCCGGATTTGGATCCAGTTATTCTCGCTGACAGTGGCGGGGTGCGGGCCGCCCTGGTGAGGTGGTGCCAATAGGTGAGGTAGTGCCCATAAACGGCCGCCAAGGATCGCAGGAGGGGCCGAGGCGGACGAAACTGGTCCGGCCCCCTCACAGTAATCCCTACCAGGGCGCACCGGGATCAAGCACGGAACGGGCTGAGTGAGCATGACGGCGCACGAAACGGACTATGAGGTAGCGCTGCACGCGCCCGAGAGTGTCGGGATGGCCTCAGGGCCGCTCTCCAAGATCCCAGCTGTGCTGCAAGCTTACATCGAGCAGGGATTGATTCCCTCTGCCCAGGCGATCGTGTTTCGTCGGGGCAAGGTGGTTCTTGCCGAAACATTGGGCTGGAGCTCGATCAAAACCCGTGAACCGCTGAAACCCGACGCCATTTTCCGGCTCTACTCGATGACCAAGCCCGTGGTCGGTGTCGCGGTGATGATGTTGCATCAGGCCGGCCAGCTTGGCCTGCACGACCCCGTTGCGGCCTATCTGCCGGAATTTGCCAGAATGCAGGTTCTTTGCGGGGATCGGCTGGTTAGGGCTGCAAGGCCGATCACGCTTCATGATCTTCTGACCCATACCGCAGGGCTCAGCTATCACTTCCTGCTCGATGACAAGGTTGCTGCGCAATATCTGGCGGCCGGCCTCCTCGACAACTGGACCGTCCAGTCCACCGGTATTTCGCTCGCGGCCTATGTCGAGAAACTGGCGTCACTGCCGCTACGCTCTCATCCTGGAACGGCTTGGTGCTACAGCGAGGCCATGAACGTACTCGGCCGGGTGGTCGAAGTGGTGGCGAAGCAAAGGTTCGGCGCCTTTGTGAAAACGCGGATCCTTGAGCCGCTGCAACTGAACGATACCGATTTCTATGTGCATCCGGAAAATCTCGGGCGCCTCGTTGAGGTCTATGAGGTTGACCCTAGGGGACGATTGCTGCCGTGTTCGGATCGTCTTGGCTTCAATCTTCCTCCCGCCGCTGATCTGGGCGGCTCCGGCCTCGTGGGCACGGCAGCAGATTATCTGCGCTTTGCGCGAATGCTTCTGAACGGTGGCGAGCTTGGGGGCGTTCGGCTTCTCAATCCCGATATGGCCAGACTGATCGCCACCAACCATCTGGGTCCTGAATTTGGCGAGAGGCCCTTACGGGCGATGCCGAGCGGACTTTGGGCAGAGCCGGGGGTGGGGCATGGCTATTGCGGGGTAGTGGTTAAGGATCCGAAGGCGCGCGGCATTGCAGGCTCTCCGGGAGAATATTCCTGGGCAGGCGCCGCCAATACCAATTTCTGGATCGATTTTCAGGAAGAGCTGATCGTGATCGTCATGAGCCAGGTTTTCCCGGGGGAGTCCCGGGCGCGGGAGATTCACGATGCAGTGCGGGCGCTTGTTTATGAGGCTGTCCGCAGCTGCGACAGCCAGGGATGAGAGTAAAGGTCTCAGCCCGGGACGGCAGCGGGCCTATCCTGGCGCAGTCGGCGGCCAGGACATATGCCAACGAAGGCGGGAGCACGGGGCTTTGCGCGATGGGCGATGAGGTGCGCAGGGCGCGCAGACGGCGTGAGCCATGTGCGAGCCTCGGGGGTTGGGGGTCCAGCATGGTCTGCGGCGAGGAAGTGGGCATGACATCACTCGGGAAGGGGGCGGCTAACACGCCCTGCCGCAGTGTTCCGGAGGGCCGTCTCGTCAATGCAGGGAACGGCGTTACCATTCACGTCCGTACGGTCGGACATGGTCATCCGGTACTTTTGATTCCCTCGCTCGGCCGAGGTGTGGATGATTTCAACACCATCGCGCGCCTGCTCGCGGCTCAGGGCTATATGAGCATACTGCCCGAGCCTCGCGGGATCGGCGGGTCCTCTGGCCCGGCGCCGGCGGATCTCTTCGACCTTGCGCAGGACTGCGTGGCGGTCCTTTCAAGTCTGTGCCGGGGGCCGGTCGATGTGGTTGGGCACGCTTTTGGCAACCGGGTGGCGAGGGCCCTGGCGAGCCTTGATCCAGGAAGGGTACGCGCGCTTGCCTTGCTCGCAGGAGGCGGAAGAACCAGCTTGAACCCTGCGATAAGGGCGGCCCTCATGGGTTCTCTGGCGCAGGGGCTAAAGGCGGATGCCGAGCGCCTTGAGGATTTACGGACAGCGTTCTTCTATCCGGGTAATGACCCTCGCGTGTGGCTCGAGGGCTGGCACCCGTGTGGTCGCCGAGGTGCAGCTGGCGGCAACCGAGCGAACCTCGACCGGGCGATGGTGGACTGCGGGGAAGGCACCGGTGCTCTTGGTCCAGGCCGAAGGAGATCCCATCGCGCCCATCGCCAATGCCCATGCCCTCAGTGCCGATATCGGTGAGCGGTTGACCCTCGTCACGCTGAAATATGCCAGCCACGCCATTCTCCCGGAACAGCCCGAGGCTGTGGCAGTGCTCTTGGCGGACTTTTTTTCTGGTAACACCGACAGCCAAAGTCTGCAGCAGCTGAGCGACCGTTTTGTCGTCCGGAAGGCGGCGCGCGGATAGACGGCGTGGCGCTGGCGGTAGAGCCTGTGACGCCCACTACCACTGCGCGTCTGGAGGGGGCTCTGTGGTCAGATGTGCCCCCGAGGAAAGTCCGTTTTCGCCGACGGCTGGAGCTTTTAAGGCAAAGCGCCAGACAGGGATTTTCTTAAAGCTGATGGCTCCATGGGGACCATGGCACAGGTCTGGGACGAAGAGAGCCTTACGTCCTGCACGCCACGCGTTCGCATGAGCCTTGATTGCGCTTCTCCAGATGGCGGCCACTTCTTTCGGCTCTGCGCGTGGCTATGGGGCCCGTGCCCTTTTGAACTGGCAGCAGGGCCCGATGGGTTTGCTCTGAGCAAACTGGTCACTTCCGCCAAATGACCCCGTCAGCGGCGTCATTGTCCCACGCCTTCGTGCGGTGCCGTATTTCCGCGCTGACTGCGAATCCGACGGAAAGCTCGCGGCCGAAGTCAAGCAAGCGATAGGGGGATAAAATGAAACGCCATCAGATCCACAGAACTGCGCGTGGCCTTGGGCTGGGTGCCGCCGCATTGCTTGGCGGGTGCCTTTTTTCGGCGCAGGCATCGGCGCAAAGCCAAGCACAGGGGATTACCGCCAGCCAGTCCAAGCAGAGCTCCCGCGCCAGCTTGAAAAGGGCGCTCGACAATACCCAGATCGAAACCGTGGTTGTGACAGCCGAAAAGCGTGCCGAGAAACTGCAAAGCGTTCCGATCGCCATCGCAGCATTTACCGGACAGACGTTGCAACACGCCGGCATCAATGCCGTGCGCGACCTTGATCTGCTTTCGCCAAGCCTGCAGTACGGCACCCGTTCAGGCAACATATTCATTGCCATTCGTGGCATTGGCCAGGAGGGCCAGGACATTGGCAGTCAGCCCGGCGTGGTGGTTTCGCTGGATGGGGTTCCGCTACTGAACAACTTCATGATGGATCCATCATTTCTGGACGTCCAGCGCGTGGAAGTCCTGCGCGGTCCCCAGGGTACTTTTGAGGGCATGAATGCCCTTGGTGGCGCGATCAACATCTACAGCAATGTTCCGACCAACAAATATGAAGGCGGACTGTCCGCCACCATGGGTAATTATTCCCGCTTTGGTCTTAAGGGGTATGTCAATATCCCCATTATTTCCCATCGCCTGCTGGCCCGCATCGCGTTCCAGACCGACCGTGCAGACGGCTGGCTGAAGAACGCCTATCTCGGCACGCGCAACAACAATACGGATCTTACCGAGATACGTGGCTCGCTGCTGGCAAAGATTTCGCATAATTTCACGGTGCGGGCGATCATCGAGCATACGCGCGATCGCAGCAATCCGTCATTTTCGATACTCATCGGGCGCGCACGCCCCGATCTACCTACGCTTGCCGAGGCCCTCGGCTTGCCGCAGAACAATCTGCAGGATCTGACGGTCTATTTTAACACGCGCAATCTTCGTGATGTGAAGGATTTCAGATCCACTGTCATCGCTAACTGGCAGGCGACGCCCAATCTAGATGTCGTGTCAACCACCGGGTTTATCGAGCATGACATCCGCATGACAGACCTGGACGTCGATCTCACGACCTTGAATCTATATTCCTTTCCTTTCATCGGCATCTATTCAAAGGAATTTACCCAGGAGTTTACGGCAAATGCCAATTTCGGCCGCCGGGCACAGCTCACTGCCGGGGCATTCTACATGCACGGAAATTCGAGCGAGCCGCTGTATCTTGCCACCGCAACTGACAACACTGCATTTGTCTATCATCCCAATGAAAAGCTCAATTCCTACGCGCTGTATGCCCAGTTTCGCTATAGCCTGACGCGAAAGCTCCGGGCGACATTTGGAGGACGCTACACGATCGTTGACAAGTCCTTTTTCATGGACGCGAGCATCCTCGGGACCCCCTTCATAAACCATGCGAAAGCGTCCTGGAGTTCGTTCACGCCGCGCTTTGTTCTTGATTATACCCCGCGTAAAAACGTCATGGTTTACGCCAGCGTGTCTAAGGGCTTCAAGGCAGGTGGCTTCAACACGCTTGGGGATGTCTCCCAACCGGTCAACGTCTTCAGCCCGGAATATGTGTGGAACTACGAAGCGGGCACCAAGTCGGAATTTTTCGACAAGAGATTGAGTTTGGATCTGGACGGGTTCTATGACAATTACACCAATGTCCAGCAGACGGTCTTCAGAACAAATTTGCAGACGGGCGTGCGCTACCCCGAGGTCGATAATGTTGCCTCGGCCACAATCAAAGGAATCGAGCTTGCATATGAGGCCATTCCCTATCCGGGACTTACGGTGTCCGGATCGGCCACGCGACTTTTTGCAACATACGGGCAGTTTTACAGCATCGATCCGATTTATCCTGAACTGGGCAATCAGAATCTCTCCGGCAAGCGCATGACGCAGGCGCCGAAGTGGCAATTCAGCATGGCGGGTAGTTATAATTTCCTGGTTTCGGATAATGTGATGATGACCCTGCGTGCCGACTATAAATGGCAGAGCAAGGTTTATTTTGACATCTACAACGACGCGCTTGATACGCGGGGGGCCTATGGCCTGCTCAACGGCTCGCTCGCCATCGCCACTGTGGATGCGGACTGGTCGCTGACCGCATGGGTTCACAATGCGTTCGACAAGCGTTACGTCAGTGACATGAACATGTCGCCCAGTGCCTATCCTGCCCGGGCCGGCTCACTCGGCTTGCCACGGATGTATGGCCTGACGCTTCACTACCACTTCTAGCTTGTTCGAACGGGGTCCAATTTGCGTGTACAGAAGCGGCGAACCTCAGCTACGGGGGGACTGAGGTTCGCCGTCATCAACGGGTGAGAAGAAATAGCCTTCCTGGTGAAAATGAGGCGGCAGGCACTGAAAGCGGGGGGCATGGGGGCTGGTTGAGGCATCCTCAAGCCACAATCCCTTGGGCGCGCCTCCTGGAGGCTGTCGCGGTGAGCCGAGGACAGTGTTTGAAGCTGGCCGCCCTGATGAGCCTCCTGCGCGAAGGCGGTGGAGCCGAAGCGCGTTCTTTAGGCGTTGAGATAAGGGGGTAGATTGTGCGCGATCTGAGGGGCGTCTTTCCAGAAGATCGGCAGCTCTACGGGGGCTCTTCGCCGGGGAGGCTATAGCGCAAATACTGTAAGGCGCCGTTCCTAGCCGCTCCATGGCAGGACATTGTAGCCAAGCGGGGTGTAGTTTTGGTTGTACTATTTTTTGCTCAACAGGGGACCCGGCGGGCCTTGGGTCGGGGTAAGCCGTCAAGTCGCCTCGTGCATGCAGGGTTGGACGCCAAGGGGAAGAAGCTTGTCTCCGGTCAATAGTGGTGCAAGCCCCGGTTGACGTTCGCGATGGCGGCAAGGTGAGACAGCGCCGAGGATGATGGAACATGGCCGGCCGGATCATTGCCGATAGACTGGAATCCTCGAATGTGCCGGGAGGGGTTGCGAGCAGCATTTACCTTCCGGACGGGTATGGCGGAATACCGCAGCAGCTCTATCCTTTATTGCTCTTTCTGCATGGTGGCGGCGGAAGCGAGCAGGATCTGCGGCGCTTTGCTCCTGTCATCGATGATGCGGTGGCTGAGGGACGAATTCCGCCGCTCGTGGTGGTGATGCCAGGGGCCCGCCGCTCGCTTTATATGGATTACCGGGATGGCTCCGAGAAATGGGAAAGCTTTATTGTCCGTGAGTTCCTGCCGCACCTGCAGAAGAGCGTGAGTATTTCTCTTTTGAGGCAGCACACCTTTATAGGTGGATATTCGATGGGCGGTTTGGGGAGCCTCCGGCTTGCCTTCAAACATCCGGATGTTTTTGCTGCCGTAGCGAGCCTTGAGCCGGCGATCGAGCCCGCCTTGTGTTGGAGTGAGGTGGGTCCGCGCGCCAAGTTCTGGCGCCCGGAGGAGTTCATGGAAACCATCTTCGGTTCGCCAATCGATACTGACTATTGGGCGGTAAATAATCCCGCAACCATTGCCAAGCGCGATCCAACGC
>JAKAVI010000133.1 GCA_021817355.1 Pseudomonadota bacterium
AGGGCGTTGGGCAAATAGGGATAGATCGCCTCGGCCTCGTGAAAGAAGGCTTGGTGCGGACTGAGCAGAGCCCGTGCGTTGGCACGGGCCACCGTGCTGCGCGAGGGCGGCAGGCCCATGCTGGCTGGCAGCTTGAGGACGGGGCCGATGATGCGCGGCGGTGCTGCGGGCAAAGCGGGCGGCGGTGGTGAGGCCCTTAGGCGCTGCGCCCGATAAAAACGTGCCGCCGGCAGCGTCATCCTGGCGGCGCGCGGCGCCGCACAGGCGCTGAGCATGGCGAGGCAGAGCGCCAACGCACAAAATCTTCCGGTCATGGCTTGGTCCTCGAAGTGCCCGGTTGCGGTTCCAGATCGCGCGACCAGTGCAGGTCATCAACATAAAGTCCGAGCGGGTTCCTGCGCAGGACATCAAGCGTTTTGGGCGGCCTCAGCACGATGGTGAGGATACCCGTCCAGTGGCTGCGCGCGATGAGGCTGTCATGGGCAAAATGATCCTCGACCCAGCGCACCTGGAACGAGGCGCGCGAGATCCGCACCACATCCTTGACCTCGACCGACACCGTGCGCACGCCGATGTGGGCAAAGGGATTGTGGCGCCGTGCGTAGATCGACAGCAGCGCAGCGCCCCGGCGTGTCACGGCGGCATAGGCATCGAGCCAGTTGCGACGGACCACCACCGGATCGCTCGACAGCGAGCGCACCTCGCGAATGAAGCGGGCGAGGAAGTAGCTGATCTGGGCGTCATTGGGATGATAATGCTGAACTGCCGGTGCCACCGCGACCACCCCGCCCTGATGGTCGACTTCGACGACGAAGGGTACCACCCGGCTCTGGCCAATGAGCGCAACGAGGCCGGTTCCCAGAAGCGCTGACACCACCACCGAGGCCAATGCAATCAGCCGCCAGTTGCGCGCCTGCTGGCGCGCCGTGCCGATGCGCTCATCCCAGATCTGAGCCGCCTTGTGATAGGCCGTCACCGGCTCGGGCGTGGTGCCATAGCGCAGCAGCGAACGACGGAAGATCATGGCTCGCGATACCCCAGATCAGGCGCCGCACCCTGTGCTGCGGCATCGCCGGCGTGCAGTGCCTGGCTGAGGGCTGAGAGCTGTGCGTGACGGCGCTGCTGACTGCGCAGCTGCACGGCCCAAGGCGGCGCGCCGCTCGCAAGCGGTGACGACGCCCCGTAAAGTTCGCCGCCCGCGGGCGCCGGCGCGCCACCCAAAGCGCCAAAGGAACCCGCCGGCACAGATGAGCCTGCGCCGGGGCTGCCAGAACTGAGCCTGGTTGCGGCACCGATGGCCCCCTGGCTCGTTGCAGCGACGGCGCGCGCCCCGGCCAGGACGGCGCCACCGGCAAACATGCCCGCCCCCGCAGCTGCACCGAGGGTTCCGGCCGCAGCGCCGGCGCCAAGCTGAGGCCCGCCCGAGACCAGAGCGCCTGCGATCGAGGGCCCGTAAATGCCGATGCCGAGCAAGGCGAGTGAGGCGAGCACAAGGCTCATGGCATCGACCAGCGCCGGATCATGGCCGCTAAGAGCGGTGGTGAAGTTGACAAAGAAATTGGCGCCGATGGCGATGATGACGGCAAGGACCATGACCTTGACCCCGCTCGAGACCACATTGCCGAGCACGCGCTCGGCAAGGAAGGCGGTCTTGTTCCACAGCGCGAAGGGCACAAGGACGAAGCCGGCGAGGGTTGTCAGCTTGAACTCGATGATGGTGATAAAGAGCTGCACCGACAGCACAAAGAAGGCGAGCACGACGATGAACCAGGCGCCCATCAGCACCAAAATGGTGATGATGTGGTTGAAGACGGTGGTAAAGCCCATGAGCTGTCCGGCTTCGAGCAGGAGCGGCCAGGCCGCGCTGAAGCCGACCCCGGCAATCTTGCCCGGACGCAAAAGATCGGAGGCAGCAAGTCCATTGCTGGTGGCATCAAGCCCAAGCCTGGCGAAGGAGGCATAGATGAGCGCAGAGAGGCTTTCGAAGTGCCCGATGATGAAGGCGAAGGCACCGACATAAAGCACCTTCCGGATCAGCCGGGTGAGCATCTGCGCCTCGCCATCGAGCGTCCAGAAGAGCGCTGCCAGAGTGATATCCAGCGAGATGAGAAGGGTGGAGAGCTGCGCCACATCACCGTTCAAGAGGCCAAAGCCGCTGTCGATATAGGTGATGAAGGTGGCCAGGAAGTGATCGATGACGTTGAAATCGCTCATCCGCGTCTAGTCCGGCGTATAGGCATTGGCGGTACCGATGAACTGAGTGAAGTCGGCGGCGGCTGCTGCTTCGTCCTCAGCCTTGCCTGCGGCATTGAGGGCCTCTGCCCGTCCCTCTTCGGCGAGGAGCGCCTCGGTCTGCAGCTGCTGCTTGACAAGGAGGGCGAGAAACTGGTTTCCGGCCTGCTTGGCGGCAAGATTGCCGGTGGCGTTTTGGGACTGACTTTCGAGTGCAGAAAGGCTGTCGCCGTCGTTCTCTACGTTTTGGACGATCTGGGCCTGAAAGGTGAGCGCATCCTTGAAGGCGGACATGGCAAGGGACCAGCGCTGCTGGGCATCGGTGCCGAGGGCGGCGGCCGTGACCGGTGCGCTGTAGCTGTCGGGATAGCTCGCCGCCAGCGCTGTCTCTGTAGCGCTGACACGAAACGCGATGGACTGCGCCGAAGCAAGCAGGCTGTTGATGGCTCCGATGTCACTTAAAAGGGGCGCCAGCGTATTGTCGCCAATGGGCGCAAGATTGCGCTGCATGTTTGCAAGGGCCTCGGCCTGGTTTTGCAGCGCCTCTATCTCATTGTTGATCTGCGTCAGACTGCGGGCGGCGATAAGCAGGGTCTGCGCGTAATTGCTCGCGTCAAACACCGGGGTTGCGGTTTGCGCCCACGCCGGAGCAGCAAAAAGGACGCTCCCGAGTAACACCCATCCACAGTGCTGACCCATCACAAGGCCTCCCAGTTCGCGATCAGGCCCTCAGCCCAGTCAAGACCTCTGGCGGCAAGAAACTGCGCGGCAAAGCCTTCCTCACCGACCTCACTCAGGAGGCTGTCGATGAGTTTCTGGCTAAGGCCGTCAGAGGCACCACACAGGGCCTGCGCGAGCGGCCCCAGAGCGAGTTCGAACATGCGGTTGCCACGGCGCGACTGCAGATAATACTGACGCTTGGGCACGGCATGGGCGATGAGGGCGATCTGCCGTGCATTGAGGCCGAAGCTTTCATAGGCGTTACGCGCCTGCGGTTCCTGGGCGCGGTCATTGGGCAGGAAGATGCGTTGGGGACAGCTTTCGACAATGGCCGGGGCGATCTGGCTGGCCTGGATGTCGGCCAGCGACTGGGTGGCAAAGACGACTGCGACATTCTTCTTGCGCAGCACCTTCAGCCATTCGCGAATGCGGGCAGCAAAAAGCGGATTGTCGAGAAAGATCCAGGCCTCATCGAGAATAAGGAGGCTGGGGCGATCGACAAAGCGGGCTTCGAGGCGGTGGAAGATGTAGCTGAGAACCGGCTTCACCGCGGCTTCCTCCGCCATCAGGGCTTCGGTCTCGAAACATTGCAGGTCGGCGAGAGCAAGACTGTCCTCAGCGCCATCAAGCAGGCGTCCATAGGGGCCTTCGAGCGTGTAGGGCATGAGGCCGTCCTTCAGAAGATGGGACTGCACCAGCACCGCCAGTCCGGTCAGCGTGCGCTCCTCGGCGGGCGCGGAGGCAAGGCTCAAGAGGGCGGACCACAAACGCTCCTTCAGTTCGGGATCGAGTGCGATGCGTTCCTGCTCAAGGAGGACGCCGAGCCAGGCAAAGGCCCAGCTCAGTTCCGTCGGCCGGTCGATGTGACGCAGGGGTTGAAAGGACAGACCCTCCTCGTCGGCGAGGCGATGATGACGACCACCGGCGGCAAGCACCGCCGCGCGTGCCGAATTGCCCTTGTCAAAAATATAGACCTGCGCCCCCTCATAGCGGCGAAACTGCAGCGCCATCAGCGCCAGCAGCACCGACTTTCCGGCACCGGTGGGCCCTGTGATAAGCAGATGACCGACATCGCCGACATGGATGGAGAAGCGGAACGGGGTAAAGCCGCTGGTTTCGGCGACGAAAAGTGGTGGTCCCTTGAGATGGGCATCGCCGTCAGGACCTGCCCACACCGCCGAAAACGGCACCAGATGGGCCAGGTTGAGCGTATGCACGAGCGGCTGGCGCACATTGGCATAGACATGTCCTGGCAGCGATCCGAGCCAGGCCTCGACGGCATTGAGGCTTTCACGGATGGCGGTAAAGCCTGCGCCGTGTACCACCTGTTCGATGGCGCGCAGCTTGTCGCGGGCAAGGTCGTGATTTTGGTCCATGACCACGATCGAAGTCGTCAGATAGCCAAAGGCGACCTGATCGGCACCCAGTTCCTGTAGGGCAAGATCGGCATCGACGAGCTTGTTGTCGGCATCGCTGTCGATCAGCACACTAGGCTCGTTATGCAGCACCTCGCGCAGGAGCGCCGCAACCGATTTGCGCTTGTTGAACCACTGCCGGCGCAGGCGCAGCAGCGCCTTGTTGGCATCGGTCTTGCTCAACGGCAGGAAGCGGCTCATCCAGCGATAGCCGAAGCCCAGATGATTGAGCCCGTCCAGAAGGCCCGGCCGCGAGCGGTTGGGAAAGCCAAGCAGGGTCAGAACCCCAAGATGGGCGTCGCCGAGCATGGGCTCGATGCCGCCGCTGAACGGTGCATCGGCAAGTAGCGCGTCAAGATAGAGGGGCGTTTCGGGCACACGCAAGGAATGGCGTTGCGGTGAGATGGTGCGATGCAGATAGCTGAGCGTATGTGCATCATCAAACGCCTCGATCTCAGGCAGGATGGCGTGCAAAAGATCAAAGACCTCATCTGTACGGGCCACGAAGCCGTCCAGTTCCTGACGCCAGTCACGACCCTCTCCTGCGCTTGGCCGGCTGACAAAGGCCCGTTCGGCGCGCCGCGCCGGATCAATCGGCGGCAGAAAGACGAGCGTGAGCGTGTAGAGGGTCTCAAAATGCTCCCGCCCCGCGCTGCTGCGTCCTGACGCCATGTCGCCGGCAAAGGCGGCACGACGCTCGGCATCGACGAGCGCGGAGGCGGCATCGGGAAAGCGCGAACGCGGATAGCCCGCGGCCGCGAACCGTTCGGCTTCGAAGAACAGGGCCCAGCCCGAACCAAAACGGCGCAGCACATTGTTGAGCCGCGCGCAAGCTGCAACGAGTTCAGCTTCGGTGGCGCTTTCAAGGTCAGGCCCGCGAAAGCCGAAGCTGCGCTGAAAGCTGCCGTCCTTGTTGAGGACGACACCAGGCGCGATGAGAAAGGCCCAGGGCAGGTAATCCGCAAGCCGGTCGCAGCGCGGACGGTACTCGCTGAGGTTCAGCATGAAAGATAGTCCTTGTGGCGCAGATGGCGCATGAAGACGGGCGCAAAATCAGGATCGCGCCGCGCCATGACCACGGACAGGGAATGGCCAATGAGCCACAGCACCAGGCCTGGGGCAAAGAGCTGAAAGCCAAGGCCCAGGGCCGCGGCCAGCGTGCCGTTCAAAATAGCCAGCGCCCGCGGTGCCCCGCCGAGCAGGATGGGCTCGCACAGCGAGGGATGCAGGATGACTTCGTAACCTTCGCAGCTCATGACACCAGCGCGCCTCCGGCGAACGAGAAGAAGGAAAGGAAGAAGCTCGAGGCGGCGAAAGCGATGGAAATGCCGAAGACGATCTGGATCATGCGGCGAAAGCCGCCGGCGGTTTCGCCAAAGGCAAGGGTAAGGCCGGTGACAATGATCACGAGCACTGCAATGATCTTGGCCACCGGCCCCTGCACGGAATCGAGGATCTGCTGCAAGGGCTGCTCCCAGGGCATATTGGTACCCACAGCCAGGGCCGGCGGGGCCCAGAAGAGGACGGCCGTTGTCGTCAGCCAGAACGTCACGCTTGCAAAAGGTCTACGCCATATCATGGCTTGCTCTCCCTGATTGGACGGCAGCTGAGAGGGCGCGAAAGGCATAGGCGCCATCGCCATCCAGCCCGACAAGTTCGATGATGGTCTCAATCCGCCGCTGTCGTCCGCGACCCTCAATGAAGACAACAACATCGATCGCCTCAGCGATGAGCGCACGCGGTGACAGCTTGACGCGCTCTTCGATCAGCTGTTCGAGGCGCAAGAGGGCGGCGTGCGCCGAATTGGCATGTACCGTGGCGATGCCGCCGGGATGGCCGGTGTTCCAGGCCTTCAGCATGTCGAGAGCCTCATCGCCGCGGACCTCGCCGACGATGATGCGGTCCGGACGCAGGCGCAGTGTCGAGCGCACCAGCCGGGCGAGGTCGACATGACCTGCGCGGGTGCGCAAGGACAGGCAGTCGGTGGCAGCACAGCGAAGTTCACGGGTGTCTTCGATCAGAACCACGCGTTCGCCGGTCTTGGCGATTTCGGCGAGAAGAGCGTTGGCGAGCGTGGTCTTGCCCGAACTCGTGCTTCCCGCCACGAGAATGTTGCGCCGCTCACCAACCGCGTCGGTGAGCAGCCTGGCGTGCCCGGCACTGAGAATGCCATCGGCAACATAGTCGGCCAGGCTGTAGAGTTTGGCGGCAGGCTTGCGAATGGCAAAGCAGGGGGCGCTGACCACCGGCGGGAGCAGGCCTTCGAAGCGCTCCCCACTCGGCAGTTCGGCACTGATGATGGGATTTTCGGCGTGGGCCTCGCTTCTGATATGGGAGGCGATCAGCCGAATGATGCGTTCGGCCTCAGCGGTTGAGAGCCGCGTGCCGGTATCGCGCCGGCCCTCGCCCAGCCGGTCGAGCCGCAGCACACCATCGGGATTGACCATGATCTCAAGCACGCAAGGATCCGCGAGAGCCTTGCCGATGGTCCCGCCCATGGCCGTGCGCAACATGCTGCCCTGTCGTGCGCGGGCTTCACCACGGGTATCCTTGCTCATGGCTTTTCCTTTGCGTCCGCGGCCTGCGCCGTCACGATGTCGCGAAAGCTTCTGGCGTGGGCGAGCCGCCGGCCCAGCTCTCTGAGATAGGACTGGTAACGCTGGTGGCCGATGGCCCGGGCGGCTTCATCACCGTCTGCGACCGCTGCCGTGGCGATGAACTCGAACTGCAGGTAGAGCCCAAATCCTTCCTGCAGGATGTGAAGACCGCGTTCCTGGCGGCTCAGCTGGGACGAGATCTGGTCCAGGCGCACCCGCAGGCGTTCATCGAGATCGCGGCTGGCACCATGATCAAGATAGGCACGCAAAGCATCTTCGAGGATGGCGGCCTTGCTCACGCCGGGCTTTTGCGCGAGACGCGCAAGGTCCTCCGCCAGCGCTGCATCGAGCCGTATGCGCAGCTCCGTCTTCATCGTGTGCTCCCGTCATGATGTGAGGCTGCGGGCTCCTGGCGACGGCTCATCTGCGCCTCATCATGCCCCGTCACAAAGCTGAAGAAATCCCCTGGCGGTAGATGATGCAGGACCACTGGCGCCGCGTCTTTCCCGCTGGCGCTGCAAGGAGGCAGGGTCCTGCCCGGCGCGACGCAGGAAAGCCCATCTTGCCAGTCATGGCTGCGTCCGGGTCCGCGCTCAGCCCCAAGCTCCAGGCTTGGCGCAGGACAGAGCCGGGTGAGGAAGTTCCTGTCCTGATA
>JAKAVI010000193.1 GCA_021817355.1 Pseudomonadota bacterium
GCCAGATACCAGCCGAGGGTCAGAAGCGTGAAGTTTGCCCCGGCAGAGTGATGGCGAAGCTTCTGCTGCGTGTCTGAATGATTGCGGCGGGCAGTTTCTTCAACGGCGACAAATTCCTGCGCGAGGCGTGCGTGCGCAACATCATAGGCCTTGCGATCACTGAAATGCGCTCTGCTCGGAGCTTCGCTGAAATTCAGCGCAAGTTCCGGGCTCATGGCCCCGCTTCCCTTCCAGTTGCTGCCGTATTGCTGCCCCATCGCGATCAATCCGATCTGGCGTCATTACCTCTGGAGCAACAATGAAACGCTTTCCGACGCGGGGCCTATACGTAAATTTCCCGTAGGGCAGAAACTTTTGTTAGATTTTTGTCGGCAGGGCCTGGCTTGTGCCGCGCAATTCCGCGTCCTGGGCAATGCGCACCAGATCGGCAAGACTGCTGGCGTCAAGCTTTTCCAGAATACGTGCACGATGCACCTCGACGGTGCGTGGCGAGATGCCCAGCTGGAAGGCCACAACCTTGTTGGCGTAGCCATCGGTCAGGAAATTGAAGACGTCGCGTTCGCGTTCGGTCAGGCGCTCCAGCAGGGCAAGGGCCGCATCTTTCTTCTCGAGGTGCTGGCGCTGGGCGTAGGCAAAGCTGAGGGCACGGCTGACACTGGCCTGCAAAGTGGTGGCATCAAAGGGCTTCTGGATGAACTCGAAAGCCCCGGCCTTCATGGCCTCGACCGCAAGGGGGACATCCGCATGACCGCTGAGGACAATGACGGGCAGAAGCACGCCGCGGCTGTTCAGCACATACTGCAGTTCAATGCCGCTCATCTGCGGCATCTGGATATCGACGATCAGGCAGTCGCCACAGCGCGCATCCCCGTCGCGCAGAAAGCTTGTCGCATCGGCAAAGACCTCAACCGGCCATTCTTTCAGAATGGCACAGAGCGAGCCCCTGACCAGCGGATCATCATCGACGACAAAGACCCTTTGCGCGATTGGACCTGTCAGCGTCGTCTCCAACCCTGCCTGCGGTGGACGCGGCGCAAGGGATTGCTCGGGTTTGCCATCGTCAAAGCCCTTGTGCGTCGCGGCCCAGGCCGGAGAGTTCTGCAGTGGTTTCATCATGTCCACACTTCATTTCCGGTGAGGCTTGCGGACGTGCAGCGTTTAAAATGTAGGTGCGTCCCCTTGCTTAGACAAGTCACGTTCATGCTAGGCACGACGAGTGTCCAAAAATGACACAACTCGAAACGGTGCCGGTTCAAACTAATGCGAACTCCATGCGGTAACCGGCACTTTGAAATAAATGGCATGATGCATGCCATATGTTTATTCGTTTCGAACTTGTGTGAGGGAAGTTGGTTTAGGGCGGCGTGCGGCGCCAGTTTGGAGAGGGAAAAAATACCGGCCATTCCAATTGCCGAGCGCGTTGCCAGCGTAAGCGTACCGCTTGTTCCAAATGTATGGGCGGGAATTTCTGGCAGGGTTGTCCTGCCTATCCTGGACGACAGTGTCATCCTCTCCTCCGTTTTGGCGATGGCACTTTTCTGGGCCTGGCTCAGTGGTCAGCATTTTCAAGTCCGGGGTTCCGGGCACAGCCTTCTGCTCTGCCTGTCATGGAAGCCGGGAAGGGGGTGATGTTGTCGGTCCTGTGTTTGCGTCAGGCGTACCCTTCGTCTGAGGGGGCCCTGAAGGCCTTGTGCCTCATCAGCCCCGGCCAGAGCCTTGAGGGATCTGTTGGGGGGGCGCTTCCTGGTGTGGGGTTACTTCGGGCTTCTGCCGGAACGGCGCCTCGTAAAGACGAGGACGCGCGATGCATCCCAGGGCAAAGCCGCGCCTGACGCGCTCCGAAACCTGGTGCTCCTACTCCTTCAATTTATGCGTTGGGGCCTTTCCTGCGCGCTCTGTCCTGTTGCGCGCCCCTGGGAGGGCCTTCGCTTGAGCGGGCAGGACGGCTGGCACTCTACATGTGCGTATGGACCTGCTCGTGCCCCAGGAGCCAGTCGACAGCCTTGGTAATATCCAGCTCCCTGCCGAAAACGCGGAACGAGGAGTGTGCGCGGTGGGTTAAAAGGCGCTCCAGGCGAAGGTCACGCGACCTGTTGATGAGCCACTGCCGCCATCTGGGCAAAGCGCTCGTGGCGCTCTCAAAGCTCCCGGCCTCTTCGGTCGCCATCAGATGCTCATAATGGGCAATCTCGGCGATGCGTTGCCAGGCGCGCGCGGTCTCGAAGTCACCCTCTCTGCGGGACTTCATGGCGCGGTGAGAGGCCTTGAGAAAGGCATCATCGCCGAAAGAGCGAATCATTGCCAAAGCAAGCATCGGGATTTCTGCATTGTTCATCGGACCCATCCACCGCATGTGCTGATCTTTACTACAAACTTTGCGGTGCCCTTTTGTGCAATATCGATGCCCTCAGTATTGCCATCCGTACGAGGAATAAAATCCGCATCATTACGTAAGAGGATGCGCGTAAGGAGAATCACGTACGAAAAGAGCATCGTCGCCAAGAGGAGATGTTGGACAGGGACAAAAGGCGGCCCGGGAACGATGTTTTCCTAAGCCTTGCGCATATGACCCTGGCAGAAGAAGTCCTTCGCGCCCGCTTGCAGAAGAGATTGTTCCAAACCTAGCGTTTCTTCGGAGCGTCCCGCATGTTTGCGGGCACAGGCGGAAAAAGCATTTTCCCGCGCGAAGGGATGTAGATCCGCCCAATCTCCGCTGCATGAACTTCCAGATCGCGTGGGGCCGCGGGCCGCCCCCTCCGCGAGGAAGGGGCCAGCCCGCGCCCTTGACACTTTCTGGAAGAAATTCCCTGCCCGGGGTGGTGAAGCGGCAAGGCTTTCCTACACGCCAAGATCCTTGTCGATGGTGACGAAAGCCTGCGTGTATCTGGTGAAGTGACCTCCAGCTGAGCTGGATGATGGGGTGCGGGCCAAGCGGCCCTGGGCTGTTTATCGTTGGCTGTGGTTTGCGCCCGGACTGGATCGGGGCTGGGTCAGACGGCGGGAGGGGCGCCACGTAGCAGGAATATTGCGGCACCGTGCGTATCTGATCGCCGCCAATGGACACCATGCTTTTGCGGGTAAGTGGCGCGTTCTTCTGGCGGGCAACTGGCCCCTCCATATGGTTGTCACATAATATAACAAGTATTATGTTTTGCGGCAGATTCAAATGGAGCGTGTGATGACCTTCGCGGCGAGCCACGCACCCCAGTATGATGTTGCTGTGATTGGCGCCGGCTTCGCCGGACTTTATGCGCTCCACCGGTTCCGCGAACTTGGCTTTCGCGTGATTGGCATCGAAAAGGGCGAAGACGTCGGCGGCGTGTGGTACTGGAATCGATATCCCGGTGCACGCTGTGACTGTGAAAGCTATTATTATAGTTATTCCTTCTGCCATGAGCTGCAGCGCGATTGGCGCTGGAGCCTACGCTATTCCGAGCAACCCGAGATCCTTCGCTATCTCGGTCACGTCGCGGACCGTTTCGATTTGCGGCCTCATATCCGCTTTTCAACCACGCTGCGCGCCGCCCGTTTCGACGAGGTCACCGGGCTTTGGACGCTCAGCTTCGATCATGGTCCACCGCTGATCGCGCACTACGTGGTCTCGGCCATGGGGTGCCTTTCCGAGATCAAGGCTCCGGACATTCCTGGCCTGGAAAATTACCGCGGGGAGGTCCTTCATACCGCAGCCTGGCCCCACCAAGGTGTCAACCTGAGGGGCAAACGCGTGGGGATCATCGGCACCGGCGCCTCGGGGGTACAGGTTATCTCGAGAATAGCCCCTGAAGTCGAGCAACTGACTGTTTTTCAGCGTACTGCCAACTGGGTGATCCCGGTTTGGAACGGCCCCATGGCTGAGCAGTTCCAAGATTGGGTTCAGGCCCACTATTCCGAAATCAGGCAGCGCTGCTTTACCTCGCCGGGCGGCGTGCCTTTCCCTGCGCCCGAACATGCTGCACTTGATCTGCCAGACAGCCAACGCGCCGCGGTGCTCGAGGAATTCTGGGCCAAAGGCGGCATCCGCTTCTTTAGCGCCTTTTCAGATGTCTTTACCCAGCACGAGGCCAATGAATTGGTTTGCGCGTTTGTGCGGGATTATATCCGACGCACGGTACGAAATCCTGCGGTCGCGGAGGCGCTCATCCCAAAGGATCATCCCATCGGTACCAAGCGCCCACCCATGGACGACGAATATTACAAGATGTTCAACCGCCCGAACGTGCGGCTCATTGATTTGCGCACGGATCCGATTGTGGGCTTCACCGCTGATTCACTGGTCACGTCTGCGGGCGCGCACCTTCTTGACACGCTGATCCTGGCAACGGGATTTGATGCCCTCACCGGCTCTCTTCTGGCGGTCGATATTCGTGGACGCGGCGGACTAGCCCTTCGTGAGGCCTGGGCGGAGGGTGCACGCAGCCTGCTGGGATTGGCGGTCGCGGGCTTTCCGAACCTGTTTATGATCACCGGCCCGTTGAGCCCCTCGGTTCTTGCCAACATGCCCACCGCAATTGAGCAGCATGTGAACTGGATTGCCGACTGTCTCCAGGAATTACGTGCACGGGGCGCATGCACAATCGAACCGCTTGCAACACCGCAGGAGGAGTGGACGCGCCATGTGGCAGAGGTGGCTGACGCAACCCTCTACCGCAACTCGCGGTCGTGGTATTTTGGCTCGAACGTACCGGGCAAGCCGCGCCAGTTTGGTGTCTATGTCGGCGGCTTTGGCAATTATGCGGAGAAATGCCGACAGGTGGCCGCCTCCGGTTATGACGGCTTTGCCATCCGCTAGTCGGGATTAAGAGTACGCTCCAGCGCGGCGAGCCAGTCCCGGCGGAACGCACCCCGCCTCAGCGCCGGAAATCCTATCGAAGGCGTGAACCGCCCCGGGGTAGACATGCAGCTCCATGGGTACATCCGCGCTAGCCGCCGCGCCTATTCGATGTGCTTCTCGAAGAAGAGATCGAGTGCGCCTTTGGCAATGACCGAGGCCTAGCCGCAGCATTTGCTTTCCTTTCCCACAAATGCGGGATCCGGAGGATACCGCACGTCTTCTTGCTCATGGAGCCATCTCATGGAGCCATTTGAGCCCGCGATAACAACCCTCGACCTAAGCCGGATCGGGATACTCGGGTGCCGGGCGGTAATCGGCCAGCAGAACTGTTGGTCCGAGGCGCCGCACCAGATCCAGGCAGGATTGAAGACTGATTTTGGAACGGCCCATTAATAAAGGCCCCACCATGCATCTAAAGATCGGTGGGCATCGGCGAGGGTGGTGTGTCAGGGCGATAAATCAGCCCTCATCCACCCGGGACATCTAAGGGGCTTCCAGACTCGCTCCCCAGCCTTTTCGGCAATCTCGAGCTATAGATGTCCAGCTTCTAAGATCAGTGCCCGGGTGACAGGGAGCCTTTTGGGGCCGCGATTTTTACGCGTTGGGACGGCGGCCTTTTCTCCTGCCGGTACCGGATCAACTCGCGCTGACACCTATCGCCCCGCCCCTGTACCCCAACACCTAAGCCAGCTTGGGGATCAGGTAGCGGCCGGTCAACTCCATGCTGCGCAGAACCGCTTCATGGGGAATTCGTCCAAACTGCATCAGGCACATCAGCCGGTCCGCACCGATGTCGCGGTACTTCTCCATCTTGGTCGCACAATGGTCCGGATCGCCAATAATGACGGAGTCGAGCCGTTCCAGTACTTCATGGGCCTCTTGGTGGGAGACCTCCTCGCCACGCGCCATGCGCTTGAGCAATATGATCACCGGTAGATCATCGGAGGCGATCTCAAGGCTTGTGGGATCTTCTCCCTTCAACGCTTCTGAATTTGCGGCGGCGTTGCGAGCCAGATGCGGATTAAGCCCTGCCTTGATCTGATCGTACCAGACCGCGCGCGACACGGCGAATGCGATGGGGGCGTAGTGCACATACCACAGCGCAGACCAGGCCGCCCCGGCGGCAATCGCCTGGTCCCGGCTCTCGGCCACATGCACGAAGGTAAAGACACCCTTTTGCCGGTTGACACGGACCGCGCCAGGTTCGCGATCCTTGACAAAAGCGGCATCGTATTCGTCCAGAAGGCTCTTCATGTAGGAGATGGGACTAAGCAGTGTCGTACCCAGCACGCCGACCCCGAGTTCCCCCGCCATGCGGAAGGAGTCAGGACTGCTCGCAGTCTGCCACAGTCGCGGGTGAGGCCGTTGTAACGGTTTTGGCACGATTTCTCGCTCTGGCATCGAGAACCATTTGCTCTCCCATGAGAAATTCTGCTCGGTCCAGATTTTTGGAATGACGGTCAGCGCCTCGCGCAACTCGTCGCGGGCCGATTTGGGATCAACGCCGAAAGTCTCCCATTCTTTGCCACCGGTTTTAGCCATGCCGAGCTCGAAACGCCCACCACTCAGCACGTCAAGGGTGGCGCCGCGCTCGGCCACCCTCAGGGGGCCGTTGATCTTGAAGGGTGCCAGCACGCCCGCATGCCCGACACGCAGCCGCTCCGTGCGCATCGCAATTGCGGTGAGCACCAGCTCGGGGGCCGCACTATAGCTAAATTGGGGCGCACCGTGATGCTCGACCTGCCACCAGATATCGAAGCCGCATTTGTCGGCCATCTGCGCCTCGGCCAGGGTCTGCTGCAGAAGGCGCGCTTCGTGGTCCTTGACCCATGGTTTGGCGCGTTGAATTTCGCAAAAAATGTCAAAAAGCATGGGGCCTCCGCGGTGGTCAGAAGATCGCGATGGGATTGACCGGCGAGCCAGTACCCCGCGCGATCCGCAATGGTGCAAGCTGAAAGAAGAATTCCCAGCGCCGTTCGCGGACGCATGCCCGTTCGAGCTCGGCAAGATAGAGGTTATCAAGCAGGTGAAGTCCCATCGAGACCAGCGCACACATGTGGATGGGGATCGGCCAGTCAGGAACCGGTAGCGGCGCCGGGGTAGGATCGTGCACGGCATCAGAACCCAGCACTGCGATATCGCGCTCGCGCAGCCACTGGGCACAATCGGCGGCAAGTCCCGCCAGTGGAGGCATCACTCCTGGGGGGGCCGGGCATTGCGCGCGGTGCGCATCCCGGCCGACAGACACCAGCAGAATATCACCCTCGCCCACGCGCACGCCTTGCGCGCGTTCGGCGGCTGAGAGCTCCTTGGCGGTTACCGGCTCGCTTGGATTGACGAAGCTGACGCCACGCAGCCGGGAAATATCGAGTAGCACACCGCGGCCGGCGATGCCGTCGCGCGCCGCCATGATGCTGTTGCGCCGCGCTCCGGTAGAGCGCACTTCACTCGCGGCTACACCGTTGTACATCTTGCCACCGACGAAGACGTGGCAAAGCGCATCGATATGGGTCGAGGCGAGGCCGTGATAGGCAATGCCGATGAAATCGAGCGAGACTTCCATGCCGGGGATGCCGTGTGCACACGGATCATCACCACCCATCACCATGTGATGCAAAGCGGGCGTGGGATTTTCAGGACTTGGCTGGACCGGAAAGTCACGGGCACACGACACCATCTGTCCCGTCCGTATAAGCTGCGCAGCTGCGGCAACGCGCTGAGGTGTCAGCAGGTTGAGCGTGCCGCGCTCATCGTCGCCTCCCCAACGTCCCCAGTTGGAGACG
>JAKAVI010000113.1 GCA_021817355.1 Pseudomonadota bacterium
CACGGCCTTCAGAATTTCTTCAGCGCCAATCGCATCGTCCACCACAAAGGCAAAATCACGTTCGACCGGCTGCAGCGGGCTTGGTGCGAAGACCGGGCGGGCCTTGCCCTTGCTCTTTGGTTCGGGAATGCGATCAAGGAAGAGTTCGCAGGCGAGCACCGGGCCCTTCAGGTCAAAAGCCTCGACAATGTGCGGATGCAATTCACCGAACTGGGCAATGATGCGCGGTCCCAGAGCCAGCACCCCGGAGCGACCGGGGTGATACCAGCTTGGTGCGCCCGCACGGACGGGTGCGGTCATTGACCCACCCATGAGGATTTCCAGCACTGCAAAGAGGTCGGCCTTGGCGTCAAAGACGTCTGGAACACGCTGCGATCTGCTCCAGTCGGGCGCCGGCGTGCCGACCCGCAGTGCGACCGCGATGGTCTCTTGTTCGCCGGGTACGCCGCTGGCAAAGCCGACGCCGACCTCGAACAGCTGCAGATGGCCAAGACCGCGGGCCAGATTGCGGGCCGCGGCGTCCAGAAGCGAGGGCAGCGGGGTTGGCCGCAGGGCATCAAGATCGGCGGCAATGGGATTTTCCAGCTGTCGCGCTGCGTCGCCACCGCCAAAGAGCGCCGCCTTGGTGCGGGCAATGAAGGAGTATTGCACGCACTCATGAAACCCGCGTGCTGCCAGCACCCGGCGGCAGATGCGCGCGCGTCTCTGCGCCGGGGTGAGGACACCGCGAGCCACCGCGAAGGGACGGGGCAAGGGCACGGCCGGTACGTGATCGATGCCGTGAATGCGCACCACCTCTTCGACGAGATCGGCGGCGCCGTGCACATCATTGCGCCAGGACGGTGGGGTGACCAGAAGTTCATGCCCCTTTGTCTTGATGGCGAAGCCCAGGCGCAGCAGGATCTGCTCAATCTGGATGATGTCGAGACTAAGTCCGGTTAAACGCGTCACGGTATCGGCGGCCAGGACAATCTCGCGCCTCCAGTCCGGCACCTGGCCGGCGACGACGATCCCGCTCGGCTCACCGCCGCACAGCTTGAGGATCCATTGCGTCGCCAGTTCCAGCCCGGGAATGCAGAACTGGGGGTCTACGCCCCGCTCGAAGCGGTAGCGTGCGTCCGACAGGATATCGAGCTTACGCCCGGTGGCTGCGATGCCTGCCGGATCGAACAGGGCCGCCTCGACAAACACATTGACGGTCGTGTCGGTACAGCCGCTCGCCTCTCCGCCCATGATGCCCCCAAGGCTCAGCACAGCCTTGTCATCGGCGATCACGCACATGGACGAATCGAGGGCATAGGTCTTGCCATCGAGAGCGTGCAGTTTTTCGCCATCAACCGCCATGCGCACGCAGATCCCGCCTTCCAGGGTATCGGCATCGAAGACGTGCAGGGGCCGACCCCGGTCCAGGCTCATCAGGTTGGTGATGTCGACGAGCGCAGAGATCGGTCTTAGGCCGACAGCCCGCAGGCGCTCTTGCAGCCATTGCGGAGAGGGGCCATTGCGGACGCCCTGAATGAGGCGCCCGGCAAAGAGCGGGCAGGCGCCTGTGGCGGCGTCGCTGATGCGCACGCCAAGCGGCAGGGGGAACCCTCCGGTAACCGGCTGCGGCTCCTCTGAGCGCAGCTGGCCCATTCCGGCGGCGGCAAGATCGCGGGCAATTCCATGCACGCCGGTGCAGTCGCCGCGATTGGGAGTGAGGGAAATCTCAATGACGGGATCATCAAGCCCAAGTGCCTGGGCGATGGGGGCGCCGATTTCAGCCTCAGCCGGCAATTCGATGATGCCATCGTGCTCATCCGACAGCAGCAGTTCACGCGCCGAACACAGCATGCCGCGTGATTCAAGGCCGCGGATGGCACCGATCTTGAGCACATCTCCGCTGTGGGGAATGACCACTCCGGGGCGGGCGAAGACGGCCTTCATGCCGGTCCGGGCATTGGGTGCGCCGCATATCACCTGTACGATGTCGGTACCGGTATCGACCATGCAGAGTTTGAGCTTGTCGGCATTGGGATGCTTTTCAGCCGAAACCACATGGGCAACCGTGAAATCGGACAGACGCGCGCCCGCGTCCTCCAGCTTCTCGACTTCAAGGCCGATGGCCGTCAGCTTGGCGGCGAGACTTGCGGCATCGGCCTCAGTGGCGAGGTGTTCAAGCAGCCAGGAGTAGGTCAGTTTCATCGGCTCAGTCCTGCGTCGAGGGTGGGCACATCGAACGCGGCAAAACCGAAATGCTTCAGCCAGCGCAGGTCACCGTCGAAAAATGGGCGCAAGTCCGGTGCGCCATATTTGAGCATGGCGAGGCGGTCCAGACCAAGGCCGAAGGCAAAGCCCTGATAACGGCTGGCATCGATACCGCACATGGCAAGGACGTTGGGATGGACCATGCCGGAACCGCCGAGTTCGAGCCAGTCATGGCCACGTCCGAACTCGATGCGTCCGGCAACCGAGCGGTCACAGCGCAGGTCCCATTCCACGCTGGGCTCGGTGAACGGAAAGAAGCTCGGTCGGCCGCGCAGCTCGACGGTCGCGATTTCAAAAAAGGCCTTGCAGAATTCTTCCACTACCCATTTGAGGTGGCCAAGATGGGTATTTTCATCGATCACCAGGGCTTCGATCTGGTGAAACATGGGTGAATGGGTGGCATCGCTGTCGACGCGATAGGTACGGCCCGGAGCGATGATGCGAATGGGTGGCTTCTGCATCATCATGGTGCGCACCTGCACCGGTGAGGTATGGGTGCGCAGGACGTGACGGGCGCCATCGGCCTGTGGCGCCAGATAGAACGTATCGTGCATCTGACGCGCCGGATGATCGGGCGGGATGTTGAGTTTGGTGAAGTTGTAATCGTCGTACTCGACGTCAGGTCCTTCTGCCACCGCAAAGCCGAGATCGGCAAAGATGGCGGTCACTTCGTCGAGAACCTGCGAGATGGGATGCACCGTGCCTGATGCCGCCGGCCGCGCCGGCAAGGTGATGTCGACGCGCTCCCCGTTCAGGCGGGCATCGAGCGCCAGATCTGAAAGTGCACGTTTGCGCAGGGCAATGGCGTCGCTGATGCGGTCGCGTACGCCATTGAAGAGCGGTCCTTTTTCCTTGCGCTCAGCCGGGCTCATGGCTCCCAGCGTCTTCAGCAGGTCGCTGATGCTGCCCTTTTTGCCGAGCGCGGCGACCCGCACGGCATCCAAAGCGCTGTCATCCTCGGCGGCGGCGATCGCAGCAAGGATCTGGGTCTCAAGGCTTTGCAGGGCCGACATGCCTTATCACCTGGGCTTGAAGGACATCCCGTGAGGGATGCCCTTGGGCTCGCCCGGTTCGCCGGCCGCGGCCGCGCACCGGGCGACTGATCGATCTGGACGGCGCGGGGCCTTGGGTGGGGCCATCCGCGCAACTCAGGCCGTTGCCTGGTCCACCAGCGCCTTGAAGGCCTCGGGCTCACGTACGGCAAGATCGGCAAGGACCTTGCGGTCGATCTGGATCCCGGCCTTGGTGAGTCCGGCGATAAATCGACTGTAGGAGAGGCCGTGTTCGCGGCACGCCGCATTGATGCGCTGTATCCAGAGGGCGCGGAAATTACGCTTCTTGAGCTTGCGGCCGATATAATTGTGCTGCAGCGAGCGATCGGCGGCGGCGTTGGCGGCGCGGATGGTGTTCTTCCGGCGACCGTAGAAGCCCTTGACCTGCTTGAAAACGCGTTTGCGGCGGGCGTGGCTCGGAACCGAGCGGGGTGACTTGGACATCCTATCCCTCCTTACGCGTAGGGCATCCAGCGCTTGATGCGCTGGGTTTCGGAGCTGCTCAGCGTCGAGGTGCCACGCAATTCCCGGATCTGTTCATTGGAGCGTTTGATCATGCCATGGCGCTTGCCGGCCTGGCCCGTTTTGATCTTGCCGCTTGCGGTAAATTTAAAGCGCTTTTTGGCGCTCGACTTGGTCTTCAGCTTGGACATTTTGCGTTCCTCGGGGCGTTGGCCCGGTTGCGTTCTGGGCCGCCACGGCATGTCCGTGCGCCGGACGGCCCGAAAGGGCGCTGCTTATAAGCAAAAGACCAGGATTTGCAAGCCGCGGGACAGGGCCCCTTGCGCCAGGAGTGGCGCCCTGAAGGGTGCTGCCCGCGCCTTCCCGGCTGCGGACGGGGGCCGGTCCGCCACCGAAGGGCCTGGAGCGCCCGCACTGGCCTCTTGCGGTTCTTGTGAAAGGCAGGGTTCATCAATACGTTAGCGGGGCAATCCTGGAGCAAGGGGGCCGCATGTTTGAAGAATTCAAGAAATTTGCCATGCGTGGCAGCGTCGTCGATCTGGCCGTCGGTGTCATCATCGGCGCCTCGTTCACCGGGATCGTCACGACGCTCGTCAAGGATATCCTTAATCCCCTCATCGGGCTGGTCACCGGCGGGGCAGATTTCACCAATTATTTTCTCGTACTGAGGGGCGGGGGAACCTACCCGACACTGGCCGCAGCCCAGAAGGCGGGCGCAGTCATTCTCGGCTATGGCGCCTTTGTCACCTCGGTCTTCAATTTTCTCATCGTTGCGCTGACGCTGTTCCTCATTGTCCGTCAGATCAACCGGCTAAAGGCCCCTGCTCCGGCGGCGCCCCCACCACCTAGTGAAGAGGTACTGCTGCTGCGTCAAATCCGCGACCTTCTGCACAGGCCGGCCTGAATGAGCCGACGCGCGCTTTTTGCTCTCGTTGTTCTTTGTTCGCCTGTGGTGGCAAAACCGGCAGATACGCCCAAAGTCATTGCAGACGGCTTCTATCATGCGGTCATTTCCTTGAACGAGGGCGGGATTCCGGACAGTGCCGGACGTGCCCGTCTGGCACCCTTTATTTCTCCGTCGCTGACGCACGCCCTTGCCAGTGCGAATGAGGCGGAACTTGCCTATGCGCACAATTCCCGCCATGCCGTTCCGCCGTTGCTGGAGGGTAATATTTTTGTGTCGCTGTTTGATGGCGTGAGCGCCGCCAAGGTTGGCTCCTGTGCGCGTACGAAGACGCGCGCGGTATGTCCGGCTGCGCTCAGCTATCTGAATGCAGCGGGGCAAAATTATCACTGGCAGGACAAGTTGCTGCTGACCCGCACCGAGGAAGGATGGCGGGTTGACAATGTGGTCTACGGCGGAGGTGTTCCCTATGCCAATCACGGCACGCTGAAGTCCAACCTCGCCTTCGCCCTTGCCATTGCGCGCGGCCGATGATGCCATGGTGTGGCGAGCTTCGCGGCTAAGCCTGCTGGTCGTGCTGCTGTTGCCGCTTGCTGCACCGGCCCTTGCCCGGCCGCCCTCATGGTTTTCACCGCTCAAGCTTGATCTTGGCCAGGGCTGGACCGCGCATCTGGGGGGGGATGTCAACCTCACTGGATTTTCCGCATCCCAAGCCCCGGCGCGTCGGCGCAACCGGCCCACCGCCTCGATATTTGCCGTAGCCAGGCTCGTCAAGCTCTTTGCCAATGAATGGCGCGTGGGCGTTGCCACCCGGCTCAACCTTTATCACGACCGCTTTTCCGGGGATAATTACGGCAACCGCTTCTTCGCCAAGGCCTATGGCTTTGTCCACACGCCCTATGGCGAGATGCAGGTTGGACGCCAGGACGGTGCCGCCTACACGATGGCCATCACCGGGCCTTTGATCGCGCCACAAGTCGCCATCGATGATGCCAATATCAGCTTCTTTGTCGAGCCGCGCACCGGTACCAATCTTGGTACCATCTTTGCTCTGCGCAGCGCCGTGTTCTCCACCGCCAATAACACCAAGCTGAGCTATTTCTCACCCCGGCTCCTGGGCGTGCAGCTGGGGGTTTCATTCACCCCGTCCCTGGCGCACCGCGCGCTTGCCTTCCTCGGCTCACCCCCCTCATGGGCCGGTGGCCAGAGCGATTTGGTGGATGCTGCGCTCAATTACACCGGTTATTTTGGCCGCACGTCGCTTGGCCTTTATGCCGGTGTGGTGCATGGCCAGTTGGCGCATCCGCAGCCCGGCTACTCGGATCTCCTTGACTGGAGCTTGGGCGGGGAACTCGACTATGCCCTCAGTGACAGCCTGACTGCAGCTCTGGGCGGCGCCTACCGGCAAAGCAACACCTATGCCTTTGATCCGTTCGCGGCGGCGGGGCATGGCTTCAGCGACGTGCTGCATGGCAGCGCCACCTTGGTGTCGGGGCCTTACAAGGTAGGCGTCGAATATTCCAATGGTACGGTTGGTGCGGCCCTCAGCTTGCCGCGCCTGCATCTTGCCGGCTACGAGTTGAGCGCCGCCTATGTCTTCAACCGCAATCTGCAATTGACGCTGGGCTTTTTGCATGAGCGCTTCGGACGTGGTGTTGCGGCCTTTGACGGTGGCGCAAGCAGCCAGGGGCTCAACGCCGTGTTCCTGTTTGCCCGGCTGCATGTTTAGGTGGAAAGGGCGCCAATTGCCCCAAGACCCGCAAGCGTCAGGTCGCGCAGCCTTAGGCAGTTCCGTCCGTTGATGCCGCCCAGGCCATAGACCGGCAGTTGCGCTGCGCGGCTGAACGCTGCGAGCCGGAACGGACCCAGGCTGGCGCCGCCCTTATGGCTCTGACTGGCAAAGACGGATGAGACAAACGCTGCATCGGCACCGCCTCTGGCTGCGTGATGCAGGGCCGCCAGATCATGCACGGCGTAGCTGATGAACCAGTCCGGTCGGCGTGTGCGCCAGTAGGAGAGGGCGTCATGGCGCGCCTGAGGAAGGTGCAGGCCATCGGCACCGCAGCGGCTGGCAAGCACCGGATCATCAGCGATCAGGAGCACATGGTGTCGCGTCCGGCAGATCGGGCCGCAGCTCTGTGCCAGTTGCGCGCGCTGCAGCGGATCCTGCGCGCGCAGGATGACAAGGCTGCCCTTTGGCAGCACTTTGATCGCCTCAGCCGGAGCAGGAAGCCGCACGTCATCGCTTAGCAGAGCCAAAGCGGGTATGCGTTTGGCATAGCGCGATTGCGCGTTGAGCTGCAGGGCGGCTCTTGCTAGTTTCATCCGCTCGCGCAATTCGGCCATTCATGTCCCTCTCACCAGATTCTCAAAGCCGCCTCGATGCCATTGTGGCGCGCATCGAGGCGGCGCGAAAGCGCAGCGTCAAACCGGCACCGTTCACCCATCTGATTGCGGTGTCCAAGACGCACGGGCCTGAAGAGGTCGAGGCCCTGATCAAAGCTGGGCAACGGCGCTTCGGCGAGAACCGGGTGCAGGAGGCTAAAGCCAAGTTTGAGGCACTCATGGCCCGCGATCGTGGTCTTGAACTGCACCTGATCGGGCCCCTGCAGACCAACAAGGTGCGCGATGCTGTCGCGCTCTTTGACTACATTCATGCGCTGGACCGCCCAAAGCTCGCCCTTGCCCTCGCCAGCGAGCGCGATGCCACGGGACGCTGTCCGTCTTTGTTCGTACAGGTCAACACTGGCGAGGAAGCACAGAAGTCCGGGGTGGCGCCGTCCATGGTGCCCGAACTTGTGAGTCTTGCGCGCGATGAACTGAGGCTGCCGGTGGTTGGGCTGATGTGCATCCCGCCCGCGCAGGAGCAGCCGGCGCCACACTTTGCCCTTCTGGCGAGCCTTGCCCGTGAGCTCGCCCT
>JAKAVI010000196.1 GCA_021817355.1 Pseudomonadota bacterium
AACCGCTTTCATCCTGCGGAACGCGCGTTTCTGGCCATCAACCAGGACGGCCAAAATTCCCATATGGCATTCACGCAACCTCCCTGTGAATGTCACCACTTGGCCAGTGATCATGTCGCAAGCCTTGAAGTTCTGCCCACTGCAATGGTTTGACACCCCGGTTGTGCTTTTAGGGCGATCCGGAAAGCGTCCTGCCAAGGATGGTGAGGCGCTCCGGGTCTACTAGGCTTCTACCTTTGGCGTTTCGCAGCAAGCGCTGAGAGTTCAGCACACGAGCCTGGAGTTGCAGAATCTAATCAAGATCGCAACCAAAAAAGCCGCCAACGGCCTGCCTTTACACCTGCACGACGCATACCAAGGCCCTAACGGGATAATGTTAGCGCGCCAGTTCCGCGAACTTTGCGTACTACAGCAGTTGCTACCGAACGCGTCTCTTGAGATTTTGTCCCTCTATCCTGCCCCCATCATCCAGGGGACATTGTGACGTCGACAATGCGCCCTTGTTAGGCGGCTTCGACAAATGGTATCGCCTCCAATTCCTTTTTCATCTTGGCGCCTAAGATTTCTATGTCATACCGGCTCTGCATATTGAGCCACAGTTCGGGACCATTCCCAAAAAGCTTGCCAAGGCGCAGAGCCATGGCCACGGTGAGCGGCGTACTCTCGCTCAAAATCGCATACAGCTGCGCCCGGGAAATACCCAGCGCGCCGGCGAGATTCTTCTTCGACATAGAAATATGGGGAAGGATGTCTTCCCTCAGGAATGCACCCGGATGGACAGGAACAAGGCCCCCCACGCGATCGTATTTTTTGCCATCAGTGATAGTCCTCCAAGTCCACATCAACCGCATCAACGCCATCCCACCCGAAGGTGATCCGCCAATTTTCACTTACCCAGATGGCGTAGCGGCCCTTGTCTTTGCCCTTGAGGGCATGGAAGCGAAGACCAGGCAGGCTCAGCGCCTCGGAATATGTTGCAGCATTGAGCGCCTTGAGCAGGCGGGCGATCCGATCCGGCTTTCGGACGCTCAGGGCTCTGGGATTTCCTGTGGCACAATTGCGGCCCCGGGCCTTGTTCCGAAAGCTGCGGATCATGTGTCAAGTGGTGGCAGACAATGAAACGATCGTCAAATATTGCTAGACACTGAGGAACCTTGGCGGAGCGAACTCTGGGCGTCACGCAGCGTCCATGCCCAAGGCCCCATATGTATGGTGCGGGACTTAGAGAAAGAATCCGTTCGACCCGCATCTGGAGCCACGGAAGACAATGGATCCTGCCGATGCGGGCATCGCACGGCGCTGATCAAATGTTCGATGCGCAAATCCGGCCTCATGCACGAGTGGATGCAGGCGAAGCGCCAGGACGGGACGGCCACTCCATAGCGAGGCAGGCGCGTACATAAAGACGCGCAAACCTGATGTCATCCTCGCTCAGATAAAGATAGTCGGCCAGTATGTTCTCCATGTCCTCGTCGTCCGCGCCAAGACGGGCGGCCTCTTCAACCGATAACCCAGAAAATCTGAACCGTATGGCCTCCGGCGAGCCGCCATCGTCTTCGCGAATGCGCGAAAGACCCTTGCGGTAAAGATCAACACGCGGCTTGACCACGCGCCACACCAACCCAAGTGGCACCGCCAGATATTTGTCGATCTGCACGACCTCTTTCGGACAGGGACGGTTTTCCATGCCGGCAAGCCGGGGAGCAGCCGCCAGATAGAGCCGGTTGGCAACATGGGCGCGAAGAACCTGATCACCAATCAGAAGCGCGTTACCATAGATGGCCGCGAACACCAGCGTACTCATCCAGTCATAGCGACGGTAGCTATCCACCTCATAGCGGATTGAGGCAAAGACGCCGTCATCGACATCCTGCCGGATAAAATGCTGACGCTCCGAGACCTCGGCAAGCACGATGGCCTCGCGCAGCGACAGCAGACGCACACACCCGCTCTGTGGCGTAAGGATTTTTCCGTCCCATAAATCTTTCATGATGCCCATTCCGTTTTTGCCCGGCGTCCATGCTCAAACGCCATGGTGCCCTCCGCGCAAGGCCTGGCGCTGTCCGCCCCGTTCGACGTGCCGGGCGCCAAACCTGGTGCCAAGCTTCAGCCTCGCGCGCTTTGCTTACAACGCCACAAGCTTTGGGGATTACGGGCGAGATCATCGCGCCTCGGAGCCGCATCGAAGCGTCCTTGCCAGAGCCCCCGCGCAGGGGACAAAAGCCGCGGGGGGGGCGCCAAAGGTGCCGCAGGAAAGAAAGCACCATCGGCAGAGCTCACCTCAGGGGCGTGTGCGTGGCTGAACACGTCATAGGCAGGCCGGGATCTGCGTGCTAATTTTGTGCCAGGAGGCGTGACATGCATTGGCTCTGGATAGTGTCTTATTTCTTTGGTGGCGCCTTTTTGGCAAACGCCATACCCCACAGCGTCAGCGGTCTAATGGGCAGGGCGTTTCAAAGTCCTTTTGCCAAGCCGCCTGGCCGGGGGGTGTCTTCGGCAACCCTCAACGTGCTCTGGGGCTTTCTCAACCTCGTCATCAGTTACCTGCTGGTGTGCGCGGTTGGCGTCTTTGAGCTCAGGAATGTGGTTGATATCTTCGCCTTCGGTGCCGGCTTTTTGCTGCTTTCGCTGATGCTGGCGCGACACTTCGGTCACTTCAATGGGGGAAATCTCTCCGAGCGCAAATAAGTCGCGCAGTTAAGGCTCAGCCTTGCGCCTTCTCTCTTTCCGGTCGCGGTGCCGGCGACAAGCCAGTTGAAGCCGATAGCACCAACGAAAGTGTCGAGCGCGGTACGATGCTCGCTCGAATGCCTACCGATCAGCTCGGCGATGTCGGAGACGTCCGACCCACCTTCATGCTGACATCTGCGGGTTGGCATCACAGCGAGCGCCTGGCACATGTCCTCCTGATGGACGCAAACGGTCCAATTGCCGGGTCTGTGCCGGTCGTGGCGCTCGACGACGATGGCGGCCTCGTCCCTGAACCGCATGACGCGCGAGGTGACGGCCCTCGTACCTCAAACCGCGTGGCCGTTCCGCCTGGTCCGAGAGTGGCCACCCGGCGCGCCTCGCTTCCCTGACTAAGCCGGCAGAGGGCGAAAATCCTCGCATCACATCCTGCCGTGAGCTGCCAGTTTGGTGAATGCAATGGCCCTGCACCCCTTGCTGGCGCCACGCCTGTTCGCGCAGGTCAGGCAGGGGCTTAGGACGGCGATGTTCAAGAGCTCAGGTTGTCAGGGACAGGCGTGTAGAGTTTTTTCATTGTCAGCTTGGCGATGACCTCCTGCGGGCCGCCAAGGCTCTCGATCAGGCGGCGCTGCGCGTCATTGGCGCGCCGATCTTCTTCTTCCGGATCGACATAGCTGCGCAGCAGCGCCTCGAGCTCGGCCAGGGTGTCGACATAGTCCGGACGGGCCGCGAGGTTCTCCTCTTCCTGCGGATCAGAGGCGAGGTCGAACAGCTCGGGGGCAAAGCCGACATAGTAGATGAGTTTGAAGCGCCCTTTGCGGATCATGTAGGACGCCGAGGGCGAGCCTGCCGCGTGATACTCGCTGAAGGCGACCCGCTCCCAGTCATCGGCTTCGCCGGCAAGGGCAAAGAGCGAGCGGCCGGGCAGCGCCTCATCCTTGAGCGGCAAACCCATGCTGGAGAGCACCGTCGGATAGACATCAACCAGCGAGACCGTGGTGTGGCTGACTTTACCGGCTGCCACATCCTTGCCGGCGATGATCAAGGGCACCCGCGCTGCCTCTTCATAATGGTTAGACTTGCCCCACAGCCCGCGCGCACCGGCGTTTTCGCCATGGTCCGAGGTGTAAAGGATGCGGGTGCTGTCACCGAGCCCGGCGTCCTCAAGCGCAGCAAGCACACGGCCGACCTGCGCGTCCATGAAACTGACAAGACCAAGATAGGCCGAAAACGCCGCTTTCTGCTGTTCCTTGGTCATCACGCTGCTGGCAATGAGGTCAGCGAGCCAGGGATGGGCGGCAAAGCCCGAACCCGGACCGAACTTGGCATCAGGCATGGCCTCGACGGGATAGAGATCGCAGAATTCCCTGGGCGCGATCAGAGGATAATGGGGAGTCACGAAGCTGACAAAGAGAACCCAGGGTGTCTTGCGTTCGCTCGCGGCGCCAAGCCAGCTCACCGCGGTGTCGGCAACCTTGCGGTCATAGCGTGTGTATTCGCTCTCGCCAGGCCCCGCGCCTTCGATGATGGCGGCACGGCTGCGGCTGGGGCGCACAAAGTCCTTGAACTGGCGGCGGATGGAAAGATGAACCATACCCATGCCATTGGCGATGTGCATCGGCATATGCTGAACGTCAAAGCCGGTATCATCCTCAGCGTTGCGGTAATGCAGCTTGCCGATCGATTCCACGCCAAGGCCGGCCTCCTGGAGCCTGTGACCCCAGCCTAGAACCCGGCCATCATAGGCAATCGAATTGTCCCAATATTCGATGTCATGCACGAAGCGGCCAGTGGCAAGGCTTGCCCGCGAGGGTACGCAGATGGGGCAGTTCGAATAGGCATTGGTAAAGCGTGTTCCCCTCTGCGCCAAGCCATCGAGATTGGGAGTTTTGACAAGCTGGTGCCCTGCACTGCCCATTATCTCAGAATTGTGCTCATCCGACATGATGATAAGGAGGTTCTGAGGTTCCATGCCGTCTTCCTGTTCGCGATGCGTCCGCCCTTAGGGCATACGGCTTGATGAGAAATCTCTGTCACGCCTGAGAAAAACAATCCGCAACGATGTTTCAGGCTGCCATAACAGATTTTCAGGAACAATAGTCCAGGTTGACCCAATGGCAGTGCGCGTAAGGGAAGAAGACTCTCCTTGTCGCGTGCCCACCTTCACCAGCTGCACGCGTCAGGCTGATCGCCGCCCTCACCCTTGCCGGACGCGGTTTTCTTTCCGCAGGCAGAGCGGATAGATATATCAGCAGCGCAGGTCGGGAGGCGGGGTGTGTCAGGGACAGCAGGGAAGCAGCTTGGCTTTGTCTTCTATGACACCGAGACCACCGGGACCTCTACGGCCTTTGATCAGATCCTGCAGTTTGCTGCCATCCGCACCGACAGTGATTTTGAGGAACTGGAGCGTTTTGAGATCCGCTGCCGGCTGATGCCGCACATTGTTCCGGCGCCTGGGGCCATGCAGGTCACCAAAATCACCGCGGCCCAGCTTGATGACGCCCTCTCTCCCTCCCATTACGAGATGGTGCGCCGCATCCGCGAAAAGCTTCTGGCCTGGTCGCCGGCCTGTTTCATTGGCTATAATTCGCTTGCCTTCGACGAACAGCTGCTCAGACAGGCCCTTTATCAGACCCTCCATGATCCTTATCTGACCAGCCGTGGCGGCAATGCGCGCGCCGATCTGATGCGCGCGGTGCAGGTCTCAGCGCTCATTGCGCCTGGCGCCATTACCCTTCCCCTCAACGACAAGGGCCTGCCCCATTTCAAGCTCGACAGGCTGGCGCCGGCCAATGGCTTCAACCATGCAAACGCCCATGATGCCATGGACGACACTCTGGCCACGTGTCATCTGGCGCGCCTGCTCGCCCTTCGGGCACCGCAGTTGTGGGCAGCGACCATTGCAGGCGGCACCAAGGCCGCCGCCCTCGAGAGGATGACACGGGTTCCCATCTTCTGTGCCTTCGAGAGTTATTACGCCAAGCCCTTTGGCTTTGCCCTGACCGCGCTCGGCAGCGCACGCAGCAACGGCGCAAACCTTTACGCCTATGACCTTGCAGTTTGCCCCAAGGAGCTTCAGGGCCTCAGCGACAGCGCGCTTTCACAACGGCTGTCAGAAACGCCCCGCCCGCTGCGGATAATCAGGGCCAATGCCGACCCCATCCTCATGGCCTTCAAGAACGCCCATGGCTTGACCTCGGCCGCTGAGATTCCCGCCCAAGAACTTGAGGGGCGCGCGGCCAGCATCAGCGCCAATGCCTCGTTCCGCCGGCGCCTCATCAGCCTTTACGAGGCCCTCCTCCCAGCGCGCCAGCCTTCCGCGTTCGTTGAAGAACAGATCTATGACGGCTTCATCTCAAACCCGGATCAAAAGATCCTTGACGCGTTTCATGAAAGCCCCTGGGAGAGGCGTGCAGAACTCCTCGAGCAGCTTTCAGACCCACGCCTGCGGCAGCTGGGAAAGCGTCTTCTCTTTTTTGAGCGACCGGACCTGCTTGAAGACAGTGGCCGCGCCGCTCAGGCGCGCAAAATGGCAGAGCGCCTGCTTGATCCTGCAGAGGACGTACCATGGCTCACCCTGCCCCGGGCCCTCGACGAACTGAACGGCCTTCTGGCCACCGCCAACGATGAAGATGCAAGCCATCTCATCGAACATCGCCGCTGGATTGAACGGCGTCTTGCAGAAGCAAAGAAGATGGCAAAGCCATCGCCGTAACACGGCACCGAATGAGGCGCCAGCAGGCCGACTCCCAGGCGATCGTCGGCTTGTTGCCATGAAGGTTCCGCCACCAACGCGTTTGTGCAGCGCGCGGACAGAACCTAGGCTTCGACGACGCTAAAGTGGCGCCCACCCGCGTGCGCTGGCGGGCGGCCACTTCAGGCCGAGCGTGCCAAACTTACGTGGTTACAGGAGCGGTATTACGGGCCGCCAGCTTCTGCGCACTCATCACCACAGCGCCAAAGAACACAATGCCAAGGCCCAGGGACTTCAGGTCATTGATGACATCGGTGTGGGCCTGGATGGGCACGGCTGCACCTGCCGTCAGAAAGATCATGGTCGAGAAGTTGAAGGCGACTTTGCCCCAGCCCACGATCTGACAGTAGATCGCGGCGAGCATGATGATCACCGCGGCGGCCTCACCGGCATTGCCATAGAGGTGTGGCAGGCGCTGGAGGGCGAGGGCCAGCAGAAGCCCGACCACCGCGCCCACCGCAGAACTGACAAAGGCGCCCTGTTGCACCTGCTCTGCCGCCATCCAGAAGGTCAGAAACAAAAAACCAGCCCAGAAATCAGTGAGACCAAGAAGCGTATTCACATAGATGAATGCCACAGCGGCAACGATGAGAATGAGGAGGATAACCGCACCGACCGCAGGTGTCGGCGGGGTGGCGGCCTGGGATGAGGGTTGAGTGTCCATGGCGTCCTTCCTGGTTGGTTTTTTCAAGAGAGCAGAGTCATTTTGAGAAGACTATCTCTCCGCATTGCCCGCATGCCTAGCCGGTCGCACAAGTTTTTTTCACGCGCGTGTGAAGAAGTTCTGGGCAAAACCCCCCGCAGGCAGCACCAAACCCAGGGCTCGGTCTGGGAGTTAGCGCCGGCGGGCGCGCCACCTCGCGCTGGAGCGGGTTTGCGCTGCGGGATTTCGCGCCAGAGAGACGCCAAATTTATAAGACTTTTCTGGTATATACCGAATGCATGATAAGTTTTTTCTTATTGACACTCGGCATAATCATAAGATGTTACTTATTATATGGTGACCCCATACCAACAGCTCGACAAACGCTTTGAGACGCTTCGGCCCTTTCTCCAAAGCGCCTCACGCCCCCCACGCGGATGGATCAAAGCCATCCGCGAAGCCATGGGCATGACCACCGGTCAGTTCGCCAAGCGTA
>JAKAVI010000437.1 GCA_021817355.1 Pseudomonadota bacterium
AGGAAAAAGACGGGTTTTTGCTTGGGGCTGTCCGATGGTCCGCTCATTGCTGCTGCTCGGATCCAGGCTTGTTCAGCATGGCCGCCAATTCCCCCAATCCTATGACCTCGACGCCCTCGGCCTTCGGATATCGCTCCTGGCCGGAGTATACGACAAAGGATCGCTCGGGCTTGAGATCCTCGCGCGCGTGGTGGAAGCCCTTGTCGAGGTTTGGTTTAAGGCCGCGTGTGATTTCCATGGCCCACAGCTTTGCGCCGGGCATTTCGAGCACGAGGTCGATTTCAGCACTGGCGGCAGTGCGGTAGAAACTCGCATTCACCCGGTCCTGCGCCGCGCTGAGCAGATTTTCTATGACGAAGCCTTCCCAGCTTCCGCCCGCAACCGGGTGAGCGAGTACAGCGTCACGGTCATCAAGGCCCAACAGAGCATGGACAATGCCGCCATCGCGCACATACACCTTCGGCGACTTAACCAGACGCTTGCCGACGTTGGCGTAGAATGGCGGCAGGCGACGCACCAGCAACAGATCGACCAGCAGGTCGAGATAGCGGGCGACGGTCTTGCCATCAACGCCGAGGCCACGGGCAATTTGTGCTGCATTCAACATGCTGCCCTGAAGGTGAGCAAGCATGGTCCAGAACCGGCGCAGGGTCTCTGCCGGTATGCGCGGACCGAGTTGCGGGGCATCGCGCTCTAGGTAGGTGCGAATGAAGTTTTCGCGCCAGATCGCGCTGGCGTTATCGGATGTTGCGAGAAAGCAGTCCGGAAAGCCGCCTCTGATCCAGAGTTTCTCACCGGCGTGGCCATCGGCTTCGAGCACGTTGAGCGGCCCCAGTTCGACATAGGCGATGCGGCCCGCGAGGGATTCGCCCGATTGTCTGAGCAGGTCGATCGATGCTGAACCCAGCAGCGGAAAGCGGCCTGTTCCGCGGTTACGCTGGCGCCCTTTGTCGATGAGGCCGCGGAGCGTTTGGAAAAGCTCCGGCGCCCGCTGGACTTCATCCAAGATGACGAGCTTGTCTTCGTGTCCTGACAGATAGAGCGTGGCGTCGGCCAATTTCTCACGGTTCGCCGGGGCTTCGAGGTCGAGGTAGATGCTTGGGCGCCCCGCGGCGCTCTGCTCGGCAAGGGTGGTCTTGCCCGCCTGTCGAAGGCCGAACAGCGCTACGGCTGGAAATTGGTCCAGCCGGGATAGTATGACCTCAGTCTTTTGACGCGGTATCATCCTTGCAATTATGGCTTAATAATCCACAATTACATGGATAGATCGCTTTCTGGCCTATTTTTCACGCAAATCAGGTGCAATGTGCCAGAATTGCAAGAACGCGCCGCCCATGTTGTGCGGCGGCTTCTTTAGGCAACCGCCGCAGGCGCCAATACTCTCTCGCACTGGGGGCGGACTATGGTTGTCGAGGCTTGCAGGTCACGCACAGAATGTTCTCTATACGCTCTTGTGGAATTTGAGCAGCGTGCTCAACGTCGATGAGACCGGTTTCCGGCCGCCATGGTAGTTTGAAACCAGCTCGCCTGGCCGGCCTTGCGGGCGCAAATCCGGCTCCAGTGCGTCTTGCTCTTTGCCATCCTCAGCTCCTCCAAAACGGGGTAATGTAGCTTTATGGGCAAGCGTCTTTCGCGCGCTTCATGTGCCCGCCCTGTCAGGCAATGCTGTCATGGCGAGGGGTACCGCGCAGAGAGGCAACATCAACCCCGTTGCGGACAGTCCTCGGGGGTACCTGCATCCGCCTCTCCTCTAGATGCTGATGATGGCTTGGCGCAAACGCGATCGCCTGAGCGCTCATGCCGATCATTCCTGCCGTCATGGCAGCCGAAAGCAGGGTGCGAGATGAAGCCGATACCGCGCCAATCCGGATGACCTTTAAGCGGGCCCTCGACTTTAGCGGGTGTCCAAAACGGTGAAAATAGCAGCGTTGTCACATTTGCCGGCCGCATCCACCGCAAGCAAGCCCTTGCTGCCGTGGCGAGTAACCTTGCCCTCCCGAAAGACGATACCTCCTTTCATGTCAAATCAGCGAGGGGCTCAGGCTGCTGCCACGTAATTTGAACATGCGCGAAGGAGTTGTCGGGCCATGTGATCACCCCTAGTATGAAGCGCGCGAGGCGGCAAACCACGTCGACTGATGTTTGATGTGAGGAAGTAGTGTCGAAGGCTAACCCAAAGCCCGCTTTGACTGTGGGGATCGTTGGCCACAGGTCTAATCGTCTGCCTGCAGATGCGCGTGTCAAAGTCGAGCAATGCCTGATCTCCGTGCTAAAGGCTTTGAGAGCTGCGTTTGAGGCGAGCTGGCGACGCTATGCCGATACGTTTGAGGTTATGGAAGGCGGGTTGACGCTGGTCTCGGCCCTCGCGGAGGGCGCGGATTGCATGACTGCGCGGGCGGCGCTCGCGCAGGGTTATCTTCTCGATGCCATCCTGCCCTTTCCATGCGACCAATACGAGAAGGACTTCAAGGGGACAGAGCTGCCAGAGTTTCGTGAACTTCTCAGCAATGCAAGATCGGTGCTTGAGCTGACCGGAACGCGCTCAAACGAAGGTAAGTCGTACGAAGCCGCCGGCATTGCGATTTTGGATTTCTCGGATCTACTGATAGCGGTGTGGGATGGCGGCCCCTCGACCGGGCGCGGCGGCACAGCGGAGCTCATCTCCGAAGCAGGACGGCGCGGACTTCCCATCGTTCTTATCGACGCCAACGCGAGCACGCCGACCTTTATCCGCTGGCATGGGCTCCTGTCGGGAAGAAAGATTTTTACCCATATTGATGATCACCCAGCCTCATTATTCGACGGCAGCATAGATCATGTGGTTGACGCGCTGATCCGCCCTCCAGCCAATGCAGACGAATGCGTGGGACTTAAACGCTTCCTGTCGGATAGACCTGCGTCTTGGATAGGCCATCAGGGATTTCCTTGGCTTATGGCAATGTTTTTCGTCCGCTGGCCACGTTGGACAGATTGGCGACCCTCTAAATCCGGGGCGGACGACGGGCCTGCCGTTTTGGTTGCAGGAAGACATAAAGATCTTCTTGTTTCAGCCTACGAATGGGCTGATAGGGTCAGCGTATATTTTTCCCAGATGTTCAGGAGCGCCTTTGTTGAAAATTTTCTGTTCAGCGCGTTCGCGGTTGTAGCAGCAGCAGTTTCTCTGGTACTCAAGCCGCAGTGGCCATTTGCACTTCTTGAGCTCTTACTCATTGCCTGGGTACTTCACAGCACAGGAACAGGACTAAAGCGTCACTGGCAGCAGCGATGGATTCAACCGCGGGAGGTAGCTGAAAGGCTGCGCGTGGCAGTGCCGATGGCAATCCTTGGTACGCGGCCGCTTGGACCGTATGGAGAAGCGTCGACCTGGACGAGCTGGTATGTTCGAGCCCTCCTGCGGCAAGCCGGCATCGTCCCGGGGCGTATCGATAGCGAAAGGCTTCGGCACGTTCGTTCGGTGCTTGTCTCTCTCCTCAAGGAACAATCCGCCTATCAGGAATTGACAGCGTGGCGATTTGCGGCGCTCAGCCGGCGTATGCAGTTGGCGGGCAAGTTCTTACTGAGTGCGACCATCCTCGCTGTGTTGGCGCATCTTGTAGCGGAATTCAGGCCGCTGCTCTGGATCTCAGATCAACCTCTTTTGCGCGACCAGTTGATTATGCTTGCGACTGCCCTCCCGGCGGTGGGCGCGGCATTGTTTGGGATCCGTACAATCGGTGACTTTGACAGCGCCGCAAAGCGGGCTCAACGCATGCGCGAAGAGCTCGAAGACCTGTTCAGGATCCTTGACAGACTGCCTGATGACTTTCACGCACTTCGTGCCTTCTGTCATGTGGTTGAAGACGTCATGCTTGGCGATGTGGCAAGCTGGCGCCTGTCGGCAGAAAGCAGGGGACTTTCCGTACCTGGGTAAGCCATCAACTCGGGGAGCTCTGTTCAGCCGCGAAGGTGAGGAGGGCCCAGCCCGTGTTACTCATCTGCAGAGCTTTGCCAGGGTTTTTGGATGCCAGGCCTAAACGCCTGCTGGGCGCACCCAATGAGCCATAGTGCTCTTATTGTTCTGGATGTTCTTGTTCTGGATGTTCACAAGGCGACAATTTTTGGGGCTGTCACGGAAGAGGAACAACCAGGCAGAGCAAGGGCCTTAAAGCACAGACCCAAAGCCCCGGCCATCTGCGGCGAGTAAACGTCAACCCCTGAACCGGCCTCAATTCCTGGGAGATCCCATGGGAAGTGACTGGGGGGAATGACGGGGCCCATCGTGGCAGAGGGGCCGAGACCTGCGCGTAAAGGCAGCCCCCAATAAAGGCGCCACCGGATGCTGTCCTAATTAGGACACTTGACGCGGGAAATTAGGACACTCATTCGGCTGCAGCGAACCCAGCCTCGGTGAGCACTGAATCCGTTGTCAGCCACCCAGCATCCACAGCGTAGTCGAGTCCGGCCTTGAGATCGGACGTTCGCCAAGGGTCCGTGTTAAACGGAACGATTAGCCATTGCGGCATGATGACCTCGCCTGGTCGCACACGATGCCCGTGCGCCGCAATTCGTAATATCTCTCGTGCCGCATCTTCTGCCGTGGGAAGCTCTGCCATTGCGATGTCTCCATATTACCGGTGCCTATAAAGGCTCACCGGCTGCTGCAATCAATTACTCGGAAGCGCCCGACTTGCCGTCCAGCGGGACTCTCGATTTCTCCACCAAGCGCTTTCTCCACAAGCTCGCTGATGCCCCACACGTGCTCCGTCACGCCCAACTGTATGGCAGGCGTGATGCGCAGAGCTTCGTGCACGCGGCAAAAATTGTAATGCATCACGTAAGAGGCGGTGGCCGCGCAATGGTTCAGATAGGTTTTTGAGAAGCCGTTCGTGAGCCGTGTGAACCGGCGCTATGACATGCGCAGCGTGAGGTTCTGTCGCTCGACATAGGACGTGCTGATATGCGTCGGCTCGCCCACTACCGCATTCTTGCTTACGCCTACTACGCGACCTGGGCTGTAGCGCCGCGCCGCTTCCGGGCTTCCGTTTACGGCGTAGTGCTTTTCGACCACGCCGAACCGGGCCTGCTCGCCGAATGCCAGTGAGACGGCCCGCGGATAGGCTTGGAAGCCATCGGTGGAGATTTCCGGCGCCGCCCACCACGCGGCGGCGCAGATCGTCACAGAAAGCTTCCGTGTTCTCGCGGGTGCGCTTGCCCGTCCGGTACGTGATGATCGCCTTGGCCGTGTCGGCCAGCGCAATGAAGGTATATTGGTCGCCGACCAGATCGCCGTCTTCCGGCTTCGTTTTGCGCTGCTTCTTGCCGACGAAAGACCAGATTTCGTCCAGCTCGATCCGGTTGACGTGCAGATCGCGCATCATGGCGCCGTGCAGCTTGGAGCACCCTTCCGTGAGGGCGGAGATAACGGCGACTTGCTGGTCGAAAGGCAGATTGTTCATGGGGCCAATCCATGGACTGCGGGATGGCCCTGAGCCGGACTAGAAATTTTTGAACGATTCCACTATATTAGGGCTTCGATCACGGCTCAGGGGGCCCATCCTGGGTTGCTGGTCCAGGGCCAGGCTGCTCCAACAGCTCGGCCCCACTAATTCCGAATGTTGGTTCCCCGGCCAGGATTCGGACCTGGATTTCCCGGCCTGTAAGAGCGGACGTCCTGCCATTAGATGAACGGGGATAAGTGAGCCGATTAGGGGCCGCTGCCTGCCTTCTCAGGGGACCGGGCAGCGGCCCTTCCTATTGATCCTCGCCCCCTTGCCGGTCGGCGTGACGCCGAGGCTCGGCACTCTCCTCTGCATGACGTGACCTTTCCGCTCTCTGCCGTCTTAAATTATCCACTATCACCGCTAGCGTCAAGGCACATGTCGATAAAATCTGATAAAACGTGGTCATGACAATTGACTTTTATCGGACAGCGACTATGTTGGCTTCCGAATTAGGAGAGCTCGACATGGCCGATACCGATGAAAGCGCAGGGCAGCGGGATCGAAGCCCCGCGTACCCCATTATCCCGCTCGTGAGCGCTCTTGAGCGGCTGGCGCAGTTTGAGGCCCATTTCAAACGCAGCGCGGCGCGACCGGACAAGGTTGGTGATGCATGGGGCATCAAAGCAAAGGCGCATGCTAGCCGGATAGCTGCTGCGCTCCGATATTTCGGGCTTCTGGAATATCAGAGCGGCGGTGGCGGTCGCTCAATCACCATTTCGGACCTCGGGCGCAATTATCTCCGAGCACAAGAGGAGAAGACGAAGCGAGAGATAGTCGCGTCGGCTGCGCTTAAGCCCAAGCAGATTGCGATTTTTTGGAATGAGTGGGGCGCGGATCGCCCGGCCGACCCCGCATGCCTTGACGAACTCGTCCTAAAGAACGGGTTTAGCGAGGCTGGGGCCCGGGAGTTCCTGAAGGTCTATGATGCCACTATCGCCTATGCAACCCCTCAGTTTGGTGATAAAGTGCTGCGACATGAGGTGATTGAGGCGAACGAAGATGATCTCGATGCCGGCTCTGGGGGCACCGATGATGATCCTCCTGCGCCGCCACCTCCGGATCGCAAGGCGAAGGTCATGGCAGGCGAACGCGAATTGACAACGGGGATTTTGTCAAAAGAAGCCAACTTCCGGCTGATCGTCAGCGGCCCAGTGGGGGTCAAGGAAATTGAGCGTCTGATTGCCAAGCTGGAACTCGACAAGGAGATTTTGGCGGAACCTGACCACGATGAAGATCCCTGTGAGCAGTAGGATGATGTTCGGACAGAATGTCGCATGAGTGCCACACCCGTATGGTTTCTCGGGGGATGGGGTTGACCCGTTAAGCCGAAGCACCAGATAACGTCCGGGACATGGCCGGGGCCTCTGCGCGCAAGCGTACGCTCCGGTCCTCCAACCCCCTCCCGCCCGTGCCCTACACCAAGCCCTATCTGGCAGTGCCTGACCAGCTAGCGCTCATACGCAGCAGGGGGATGGCCGTTTCGGACCTCCCGAAGGCCACGGAGATGCTCAACCGCATCGGCTATTATCGTCTTAGCGGGTATTGGTATCCCTTTCGCGCCAGTACAACCGGAGCGTCCGGTACCGTGGTGGGCGATAGCTTTCGGCCTGGTTCTGACTTGGGCACGATCATTGATCTGTACGTTTTCGACAAGAAGCTGCGTCTATTGATGATGGATGCCTTTGAACGCATTGAGATCGCGTTGCGCGTCCAAATCTCACTGACTTTAGGCAAGCGTGGCGCATGGGCTCACCGGGATCCGCAGGCGCTCCATGGGAATTTTGCGAGGCGTACAGACCCGAAAGCTAAAAAGGTTCTTCACCAACAATGGCTTCAAAAAACTGACGAACAGTTCAATACCTCGAAGGAAGAGTTCGCGAAGCATTTCAGGCGCAGATATGCCGATGACAAGCCGCCAATCTGGATAGCCTGTGAAGCGTGGGATTTTGGCTCAATGTCGCATCTCTATGGTGGCATGCAAATAGTTGATCGCGACGAAATAGCTGCCGAATATGGCCTGACTGGGGACGTGCTCGCTTCTTGGATTAGAAACATCAATGTGGCGCGGAACGTCTGCGCTCATCA